>JANXXF010000047.1 GCA_025350775.1 Actinomycetes bacterium | reverse complement strand
CCCGGCGTGTATCCCGTGAGCTACCGCATCGACGTCGCACTCGACGAGCTCGAGCCCATCCCGCATGGGGCGCGCGTCCAGGTCCATCACGGCACTGCCGAGACGCTCGGCCGCGTCGTGCGCGCGGAAGGAGGCGGGCCGTACGCGCAGATTCGCGTGGCGCAGCCGCTCGTCGCCGCGCGCGGCGACCGTGTCGTGCTGCGCGGCGAGACCACGCTCGGTGGCGCCCGCGTGCTCGACCCGGCACCGGCACGCCGCGTCGACGCGGCGCGGCTCGCCCTGCTCGACACCGGCGATCCTGCCGCGATTCTGCGCGCCACGGTGTACGCCCCGGTGGCGCGCGCCGCACTCGCTCGGCGCGGCCTCCTGAGGCCCGACGAGCTGGCTGCAGGGCTGGCGCGGGCGACGGGGCCGGGCGGCGGCCTGTTCGAAGCCGGCGAGTTCGTCCTTGCGACGGAATGGCTCGACGAGGTGCGAGCCGCCGTCCAGGCGCGGCTGGTCGCCCGCGCCGTAGCGACTCCGCTCGATCCGGGCCTCCCGCTGGCGGAGATCCTTCCTCACGAGCCGTGGGCGGTCGCGGTGCTGCCGCTGCTCGGAGTCGAGCGACGCGCTGCGAAGGCGTACGCGCCCGGCGCCAGCGCGCAGCTCGGCGCCGCCACGGCGACCGCCGCCGCCGACCTCCTGCTTGCGCTCGAGATCGCCGAGAGTGGCGCCGTCAAGGTCGGAGATGCCGCGCTCGCCAGCTACCTCGAGGCCGACGGGCAGATCACCCGCATCGGCGACGGCCTGGCCGTGCTCGTCTCGACCTACGAGCTCGGCCGCCAGCGGCTCGTCGACGAGTGCGAGCGCGAGGGCCACATCACGCTCGCCCGCTTTCGCGACCTCGCCGGCACGTCACGCCGGGTCGCGCAGCTCCTGCTCGAGCGCTACGACGCTGACGGCCTCACGCGTCGCGACGGCGACAGGCGCGTGCTGCGGCGCGCCGGGCGCGAGGGCCGGCCGGCGGGCTGAGCAGGGCCGCGTCGCCGAGGCCCTGCTAATCACTCGTTCGACGGCGCCGCGTCGAGTGCTACGGCCCGCTGCGACCCGCTGCGACGACAGGAAGAATCTCCGCCGACCGCCTTTCGCAAGTGCCGCAAGATGGCAGCCGCCCGAGGTCCGATCCACTCGAGCGCGATGGTGCCACCGCCACGCCAACCCCTCGTACCGAGCCGGAATTGCCGATACACGCACGCGCACTCGGCGTACGGCGACATCGCGTGGCAGCAACTGTCGACCTGACGAGGTTTTGACATCGCGGAGTCTGGGTATTTCTGTATCGATGTTCTGAATTGACAAGGTAATGGTTGCCCAGTGTCCGTTCGTAATTCTCGCCGGGCTCTTTGCCCTGCCAGATGCTGCGGTTGCGCCGCGGTAGTGGGAGCGACATCGATCCTACGACCGGCTCGTCGCCTTTCGTACGCAACCCCGACGCACATCCCTCGCCCGAAACACGCACGCAGGATGTGGCGCAACGGCGCTAAAGGAGGGAATCCGTCTTGCGGGATCCAAAAATGACCGGTGCGCTATGTCAACAACCAATGCGAACACGAAACGGCTTGTACGTCGATTGCTAATGCCGTGATCTTTATCCGTGACAAAGCATGACGCTTTATGAATAATTTACGTTCTGCAGATATTTTTCGTGCATAACGGATATAGATATTAGTGAGCAGCACTTAATCGAAATTCCAATCTCTCTCGGAGGCTTGCCCTGAAGAAGTCGCTTCTCTTGTTCGTCGTCCTGGCATTTGCAATCGCCGCTCCGGCACAGGCGCTCGCCGCCAACGTGACAATCACGGTCGCGGGATTCATTCCCTCCGCCGTGACGATCAACCAGGGCGACAACGTCACCTGGACGAACACCGACACGGCCAACCATCAAGTCATCAGCGACAAGGGCGGGTTCGCCTCGCCGGTCATGAGGACGGGCGAGAGCTACTCGTTCACCTTCAAGTCGACGGGCAGCTTCAACTACAAGGACGCTCTGAACGCGAAGAGTAAGAGCTCGAATCAGAATGAGCGTTGAACCTCGGGGCTTTCGGAGCGAGCGGGTGGGTCGACTGGCTCGCAGGCCAGGCTGGCCGCCTGGACAAGAGCCAGGCGGCACACCCGCTCGCTCCGAAAGCCCCGAGGTTCAACGCTCATTCTGATTCGAGCTCTTACTCTTCGCGTTCAGAGCGTCCTTGTAGTTGAAGCTGCCCGT
>JANXXF010000212.1 GCA_025350775.1 Actinomycetes bacterium | reverse complement strand
AGATCGTGTGATGCGGCGCGCGAAATGGCCGCTCGTCGACGAGGCCGTTCGTCAGATTCTCGGTGAAGCCGAGCGCCGAGTAGACCTTGGTGACCTCGAGCGCTTCGTCGCGCGTCATCACGGGCAAGACCGTGGCCAGTCGCCGCGCGAGCATGGTCTTGCCGGTGCCGGGCGGGCCGGCCAGCAGGAGATTGTGGCGGCCTGCGGCCGCGATCTCGACCGTTCGACGGGCGCGCTCGTTGCCGCGCACGTCGGCGAGGTCGGGGAGCGGCTCGCGGTCGACGAGGACGACGGCGCCGACAGGCGACGGCTCCCACTCGCCCCGCAGGTATGCCACTGCCTCGGCGAGATCGCGCACGGGCACCGGCTGGATGCCGGCGAGCAGCGCCTCGGGCGCAGCTTCGGCCGGGAGCAGCATATGGGTGCACCCGGCGCGGCGACCGGCCTCGGCGGCGACGATCACGCCGCCCACCCGGCGCACCCGGCCGTCGAGGGCGAGCTCGCCGAGGGCCGAGTGGCCGGCGAGCCGCTCCGCCGGCACCTGCCCCGAGGCGGCGATGATCGCGAGCGCGATCGGCAGGTCGAAGCCGGGCCCCTCCTTGCGGAGGTCGGCGGGCGCGAGGTTGACGGTGATCCGGCGCATCGGCCAGTCCAGCTGCGTCGACGCGATCCCGCTGCGCACCCGCTCCTTCGCCTCCTGGCACGCGCGGTCGGCGAGGCCCACGATCGTGAACGAGGGCACGCCCCGCTGGAGGTGCGCCTCGACCTCGACGCTGCGCGCCTCGACGCCCACGAAGGTGTGAGTGAGCATGCGCGCCAACATGTCGCCAGGATAGGCAACGGCAGGCGCTGATTCGTCAGGGCTTCGCGGCAGAAGCGTGGCGAATCAGCGATGCAAGCGCCGCCACCGCCGCAGCCCCGCCCGGCCGCCGGGCCGGATCAACTCGCGCTCCCGTTTGCGCGCCCACAGGCGCCCCCGCCCGCCCCCTACGCTGCGCGTGCCACGAGCACATCCTCGAAGAACTCGCCCGCGCGGCGGCCGGTCCTGCGATTCACATGCCTGCGGTAGCGCTCGACCAGCTCGAGCCCGGCCCGCTCGAGGATCGCCGGGTACAGCTCGCGGCGGTCATCGACCACGATCACGACGGGCGCAGCCGGCGCCAGCGCGGGCGCGACCGCGGCCAGCACGTCGGCGATGCCCTCGGCGTAAGCCGCGATCGCCGCCCTCGACGTGCCACGCTCGGCAGCGCCGAGCTCGAGCGAGCGCCGGTCGTCGAGGCCGAGCAGCTCGTACGCGTAGCGGTGCTGCTCGTGGTAGTCGATCAGGCCCGGGTACGGCGGCGAAGTGACGACGCCGGCGAACGGCCCGCTGAGGCGCAGCTCACGGGCGTCACCGTGCACGACGGCGGCCTCGTAGCCGGCCGGCCGCACTCCGGCGAAGGTGGCGACCCGGGTGACGGTGTCGGTGGCGTAGCGCGAGAGAAACTGGCGGGCCGTCCCGACCGGCCGGCAGGTACGCCGGTGCTTGTAGCACCAGTACTCGCCCCGTTGGGGCTCCCGCGGGAAGTCGAGGTCGAAGTGGGTGGTCTGACGGGCCGAGCGAGCCGAGCGGGCGAGGATCACCTCGAGCAGCTCGCGGTGCTCGTAGTCGCGCGCGATCTCCCGGAAGAAGGCAAGCTCGGCCAGCGCAGCCGGCGCGAACCAGTCGCGGGCGAACGGTGGCACCCACGCGGGCGTCCCGGCCGCCTCGAACGCTGCGAGCCGCCGCAGGGCGTCACCGACCTCCGCCGCGAGCGCCACGCCGTCGTAGCGCGCCGTCTTCGCGCGCATCAGCTGGCAGTTGAAGGCGGCGACGTCCACGCCGACCGTGTCGTAGCCGCTCTCCAGCGACTGCACGAGCGTCGTGCCGGAGCCACCGAACGGGTCGAGCACCGGGCCTGTGCCCCGCTCGACGTAGCGGTCGAGCAGGATCTCGACGAGCTGCGGGACGAACTTGCCGAGGTACGGATGGAGCCGGTGCACGTGCTTCGTGCGGATGCGTTCCGGCAGATCGCGCTCCGACCAGGAGAGCTCGTCGTCGATGTCGCGGTACAGCTCGTCCTGGGTCAGCGCCATGCGGACTGGTTCGCCGCCGACGCGCGAGGACCTTTGCAAAAGATGCCGACGGGCCGGAGACAGGAGGGCGCTCCGGCCCGTCGGGAGTACCGGGCAACCGCACGTCGGGGGGAGGACCTTTCGCGCGGCGCCGGTTCGGCCGCCCTGGCAGGGGCGGAACTCTGGAGGGAGCGCCTAGGCGGCGGCCCTCAGCTCGGCGCCGGACGCCACCATCAGCCCGGTCAGGCCGGCGATCAGCAGCCACGTCCGGATGCGCGTAGTCACGTTGGTGCGAACGACAGACATGGGCACTCCCTCTGGCTGAACAACTGGATGTCGATCAGCGTCCGGTTTCTCCCGCCCTGCTCAGGCCTGCGCACCCGGGCTCGAAAGCCGTTCTGACGAGTACGCCCGTTCGGGGATAGTGCCCTTCTGCAAGCCGCACGATAGCGAGTCCGACCGGCTCCGGGAAGTCGAAGGCCGTAAAGGTTTTGTAAGTCTTTTCCGGAATCTTCTAGCCGGTGTCACGGACGCGCTCGCTGCCACCCGGCCGCAGCGCGATCACCTCGATCGCCACGTCCAACGCACGATCGGCCGGGTGCACGGCGAGCCATGTCTCGGCCGCCCGCCGCAGCCGTCGCAGCTTCCGCTCGTCCACCATCTCGAGCGGGTCGCCGTAGTCGTCGCCGCGCTTCACCTTCACCTCGACGAACAGCAGCTCGTTGCCGCGGCGCACGACGAGGTCGAGCTCGACCCGCGCCACCCGGACGTTCGCCGCGACGACCTCGTAGCCGCGCGCCTCGTAGTCGCGTCGCGCCCGGCCCTCCCCGGCCCGGCCGATCGCCGTGGTGTTCAGGGCCGTGGGACGGCGCTCAGCGATAGCAGGCCGCAGCGAACGAACGGCGATGCTCGGGGCAGGGGCCGTGCTGCCGTACCGCCGCCTCGTGCGCGCGTGTGATGTAGCCGACGTGTCCGGCGAAGCCGTACTGCGGGTACTGGCCGGCGAGCCGGGCCAGCAGCCGGTCGCGAGTGACCTTCGCGACGATCGACGCGGCGGCGATCGCGGCGCTCCGCGTGTCGCCGTGGACTACGGTGCGGTGTGCAGGCGCGTCCGCGCCCAGCGGGAACCCGTCGACGAGACAGACGTCTGCGGACGGAGCCACCGCTGCGAGGCAGCGGCGCAGCCCGTCGAGGTTCGACCGGTGCAGGCCGGCCCTGTCGATCTGCGCTGCCGGGACGACCCGCACCGCGATCGCGCTGGCCGCCGCCACGATCGCGCACAGCAGCCGCTCGCGCTCGGCCCGCGTGAGCTGCTTGGAGTCGTTGAGCTCGGCCAGCGGTCGCAGGGCGTGAGCGCGCAGCACCGCGTAGTCGAAGAGGACGGCGGCACAGACGAGCGGGCCGGCGAGCGCGCCGCGCCCAGCCTCGTCGGCGCCCGCAACCAGCCGCCCGCCCAGGCGCCGGTCGTAGCGGAGGAGGCGCTGTCCGGAGGTGGCAACGGGCACACGGCGAGGATAGCCCCGCTGCGGCCCGAGCGGGGCCTCACGGCCGAGCTGGCACGAAGCTGGCCGGAGCCCGGCACGAACCTGGCACAGGCCCGACACGACCCTGGCCGGAGCTCGGCACGACCCCGGAAACGCGACGGGGCCCGATCCGGGGCCCCGTCGAAAAGCTGTGCTGCCGGCCGAGCCGCGCTAGCTGAGCCGCTTCTCGCGGACGCGCGCCTTCTTGCCGACCTTGTCTCGCAAGTAGTAGAGCTTGGCGCGGCTGACGTCGCCGATCGCGCCCACCTCGATCTTCTCGATCTTGGGGGAATGCAGCGGGAACGTGCGCTCGACACCGACGCCGAACGACTGCTTACGGACAGTAAACGTCTCGCGCACGCCGGAACCCTGGCGCTTGATGACGATGCCCTCGAAGACCTGGATGCGCTGGCGCTGGCCCTCGATGACCTTGAAATGGACACGCACCGTGTCCCCCGCCTTGAACTGGGGGACATCACGCAGCATCCGCTGCTCGAGTTGCTCGATCACAGTACTCATGCGGCGGCCAATGCTAGCGGAAACTGATGCGGTTCGGCGGCCAGTACACGGCGAACACCTCGCCGACGAGATCCTTGCGCGGCACGGTTCCCCATTCGCGCGAGTCGCAGGAGGCTGCCCGGTTGTCGCCCATGAAGAAGTACTGGCCCTTCGGGATGACACGCTCCGGCAGCGTGCGGTTGTCGCGCCGGTCGGGCTTCACATACGGCTCCTTCAGCACCTTGCCGTTGATGTAGACGATGCCGTCGCGCTCCTCCCAGCGCTCGCCGGGCAGGCCGATGAGGCGCTTGACGAAGGTGCCGCCACCGCCGCTGCAGCGCTCGCGCGCCAGCAGCGGCGCCTTGAAGACGATGGTCTCGCCGCGCGTGGGCTTGCGAAAGCGGAAGCTGATGCGGTCGGCGAGCACCCGGTCGGAGTAGTGAGCCTGGCAGTCCGCACCGGGCCGCGCGCAGTGCAGGCTCGGCTCCATCGACGACGACGGGATGCGGTACGGGTTGACGATGAACGCCTTCAGCGCGAGCACGATCAGCACGGCGCCGGCGATGGTCACGACCCAGTCGATGACGACGCGGGTGGAGTGCGGCAGGCCGCGAGTCAGACGGTCGATCGGGTTGAGCTTCACAGGAGCACCTCCGTGCTGCGCAGGCGGCTCTGCTCACGCCGCCAGGCGTCGATCCGGGCGTGATCGCCGGAGAGAAGAACGTCCGGAACGGTCCAGCCACGGAAGTCGGCCGGCCGGGTGAAGTGGGGATACTCGACGCCGCCGTCCAGCTCGAGCGAGAAGCTCTCCAGCTCGGACGAGCCCTCGGAGAGGGCGCCCGGCAGCAGTCGCGCGATCGCGTCGGCGATCACCATCGCTGGCAGCTCGCCGCCGGAGAGGACGTACGGGCCGATCGAGACGACGTCGGTGCAGAGATGCTCGATGATGCGCTCGTCGAAGCCCTCGAAGCGAGCCGAGAGCACCGTCAGCCGCTCCTCGGCGGCGAGCTCCTCGACGAGCCGCTGGTCGAGCCGGCGGCCACCCGGGGCGAGCGCAACGACCCGGTGGCCCGGCGTCGCCGCCCCGTACGCCTTCTCCAGCGCGGCCGCGACCACGTCGACACGCAGCACCATGCCGGCGCCGCCGCCGTAGGGGTCATCGTCCACCTGGCCGGCGCGCAGCGGCGTCGACTCCCGGTAGTTGAACAGGCGCAGCTCCAGCTCCGTGCCAAGCACGGTGGAGACGGGCGGGCGCTCGGTCATCCAGCCGAACGCCTGCGGTACGAGCGTGAAGATGTCGAGTTGCACGGCTTGAGAGAGTACCGGTGGCCCGACGCTCAGCCTGGATCCACCGTTTTTCGTGATCGCGGGGCGCTCGTCCGGGCTGCCAGGACGCGCTGGGGCCGTACGGGACGGGCCGGTGGCCCGTTGCGGAAGCTCCAGCGCGGAGCGCACCGGCCGGGTGCAGGCCCCCGCCGCCGTACGCGGCGGCCGAAACCGCGCCGGGGAGCGGCCTGGCAGTCTGGACGAGCTGCAACGCCCGCGAAAAACGGTGGATCCAGGCTCAGTCGGGATTGGCGAATCCCGGCGCCACGACGATCAGGCGGCCGGGCACGTCGACCGAGAGGACGCAGTCCTCGACGAGGGGCAGCAGAACGCCGGTGTCGAGCTCGAGCACGTCGTTGGCGAGGCCGGGGAGCACCTCGCGTACGCTGCCGAGCGGCCGGCCGCCGTCCTCCTCGACGGTCAGCCCGATCAGCTCGAACACGTAGAACGAACCGTCCTTGGGCTCGGGCAGCTCCGCCCGGGGCACCTGGAGCAGTGCCCCGCGCGCCGCGGGCCCGTCGAGCTGGATGACAGGGCGTCCGCCGGCGCCGCGCTTGGTGTCGACGATCTTCAGCGGCACCCCGTCCACGAGCATCGAGACGCCGCGGGCGAAGCGGGCGGGGTCCTCGCTGGCCCCCTCGACGAAGAACGCGCCTCTGAGGCCGTGCGGCTTGC
>JANXXF010000498.1 GCA_025350775.1 Actinomycetes bacterium | reverse complement strand
CGCGATCGCCGGGCTCGAAGGCTTGCTAGGGCCGGCGGACGGTCTCGTCTACGCGGCCGGGGTCGCCCGGGTGACGCCGCTGCTCGAGATCCAGCAGAAGGAGTGGGACCTCGTCGTGGGCGTCAACCTGCTCGGCGCCTTCCACGCGCTGCAGGCGGTCGGGCGCCGGATGGCGCAGCGCGGGCGCGGGGCGATGGTGTTCATCTCATCCGTCGACGCCGACGCGCCGGTCGCGGGCCTCGGCCACTATTGCGCGTCGAAGGCGGGCCTCGAGTCGCTAGTGCGGGTCGCGGCGCTGGAGCTCGGCGAGCGGGGCGTGCGCGTCAACGTCGTTGCACCCGGCGTCGTCAGGACGCCGTTGATGGCGCCGCTGCTCGACCGTCCCGAGGTCGCCGCCGAGTTCCTCGAGAAACTGCCACTGGGCCGTCTCGGCTCGCCCGAGGACATTGCCGCCTGTGTCGCGTTCCTGCTCTCCGATGACGCCGCCTATGTCACGGGCGAGACGCTCAAGGCCGATGGCGGCATGTCGTTGCGCGAGCACCCGCGCATGCTGCCGCGCTGACGGCGCGGTGGGGGCGGGAACCGCGTAGCGGGCGCGTCACTCAGCGAGCTCGCGGCTGCAGACTATGACGTGCTGCCGACCCCGCGCAGGAAGACGTCCCAGAAGAAGTAGGCAATCTCGCGGCTGCGCTTCGGGCCGTCCTCGCGAAACCACTGATACGTCCAGTTGCACATTCCGAACAGCGCCAGCGCGGCGAGCTTCGGATCGACGTCACGGATCTCACCCGACTCGATCCCACGAGCGATGAGACCTTCGACGTAGGTCGCGTAGCGGATGCGCTTGGCTCGAATCGGCGCCTGTTGCTCGGGCGTCAGCTCACGGTAGTGCTCGAAAAACACCCGCACCTGGCTCCTGCTGCTCTCGACTACCTCGAGCATGTCGCCGATGACTTCGAGCAGGCTCTGGCTGGCCGACATCGGCGTCGACAGACGCGCTTCGTGGCGCGCGATCAGCTTGCCGACGAAGTCCTCGTGCACCCAGTAGAGGATCTCGTCCTTGGTGGAGAAGTAGTGGTAGACGGACGCCTTGCTCAGGCCGATGGCCTCACCGATGTCCGCCACGGTCGTCTTGTGGTACCCCTCCGAGTCGAAGAGCTCGGCAGCCCGCCTCGCTAGCTCTCGCCGCTTCTCGTCGGCGGCGGAGCTGCCGCCGATCGCAGGTGCCTCAGGGGTGTCCGCGCTAGCTGCCATGCGGCTATCAGCATAGACCGTCTCCTGCGCCGTTGCCGGAAACAGAACCGACCGGCGGGACGGGCGTGACAAGCTGACGCAAATAGCGTAAAGATAGGAGCTAGCTTGACCGGTTATTCGTATGAGAAGCCTCTATCCGACCCACTGGTCGCCCTCGTGGCTATCTCGAATTGGAGCGCCGTGAACGCACTCGGACCGCCGGAGGTGACTCCCTGAGCACGCAGGACGCCGCACTTGCGCTCGAGCTCGACGAGGTGTCGAAGGCGTACCCCGGGGTGCGCGCACTCGACCGGGTATCGCTCACCCTCCGCTCGGGCGAGATCCACGGGATCGTCGGCGAAAACGGGGCCGGCAAGTCGACGCTGGTGAACGTCGTCGCCGGGGCAGTGACGCCCGACGGTGGCGAGATCCGGCTGGCCGGCAAGCGGGTACAGCTTGCAGGCCCGTGGGACGCGAGACGATACGGCATCGCGATCGTCCACCAGGAGTTCCAGTCGCTGCTCGCGCTGTCGGTTGCCGAAAACGTGCTGCTGGGGTCGGAGACGATGCACCGGCGGTTCATCAACTGGGCTGCATCACGGCGTCAGGCCGAGGCGGCATTCCAGCAGATCGGAGTCGTCGTCGACGTACGGGCGACGATGGAGTCGCTCGGGCCGGCCCAACGCAAGCTCGTCGAGATCGCCCGCGCTGTGCATGCCCGCTCCGCGGTGCTGATCCTCGACGAGCCGACCGCGGCCCTGGAGGCGGATGACTCGGAGCGGCTCTACGCGTCGATGTCTGCCCTACGCGAGGCCGGTGTCGCACTGGGCTTCATCAGCCATCGGCTGGACGAGGTGCTCCGGGTCTGCGACCGGGTCACGGTCCTGCGCGACGGCCGTGTCGTCGGCTCCTGGCCGGTTGCCGAACTGACGATCGACGCGCTGATCGAGCACATGGTCGGCCGGCGTGTCGACACGTTCTTCGCCGAGCACCCGG
>JANXXF010000490.1 GCA_025350775.1 Actinomycetes bacterium | reverse complement strand
CGTCGCGACGCCATCTACCCGTCGATCGTCGTCGGCAAGCCGCCGGCCGAGGACGAGTGGCTCGCCAAGGCGACCGAGCGGATCTTCCTGCCCGCTATCCGCATGACCGTGCCGGAGATCGTCGACTACGATCTGCCCACTGCGGGCACGTTCCACAACTGCGCGATCGTCTCGATGCGCAAGGCCTATCCCGGGCATGCGCGCAAGGTGATCCACGCGGTCTGGAGCCTCGGCCTGCTGTCGCTCACGAAGTGCGTCGTCGTGGTCGACGAGCACGTCAACGTGCACGACTACCAGGAGGTCTTCTTCAAGGTCTGCGCCAACGTCGACCCGGAGCGGGACATCGTCATCACGAAGGGCCCGCTCGATCAGCTCGACCATGCGCCGACGCTCGAGGCGTTCGGCGGCAAGATGGGCATCGACGCCACGCACAAGGGCCCGGCCGAGGGCACTCGGCCCTGGCCCGAGGAGATCGAGATGAGCGCCGAGGTGCGCTCGCTCGTCGACCGCCGCTGGCAGGAGTACGGCATCCCGCCGAAGAACTGACGCATCCGACAGCCGTATCCGTCATAGTTCCGCTCGCACCGTCTGTTACAGCGTTGACACCCGGCGGGCCTGAGAGATTCAATCCAGTCGTTCGTAAGCAAAGGGGAGGCATCACCAGCACCGTGCAGCACGACGGTCGCGACAACGTTATTTCACGGAGCCTGTGGCCGTTCGGGTTCGCCCTGGCAGCTGCAGCGTTCCTCGTCGGCCTCGTTCTGAGCTGGTGGATCGTCGCCATTGGTGGTGGCGCAGCGCTCGTCATCGGTGCGCTCTGGATCACCGACACCATCCGGCGCCAACACCCGCACCTGCTGGAGGAGACCGAGGGGCATCGCATTGACGCTCCGGCGGTGGCACCCGCGCGTCCCGCGCCGGCCGGCCCCACCCTCTCCCGCTCTCGTTTCCTCGAGGCGTCCACGCTCGGCCTCGGCGCCGTCATGGGTGGCGCACTCACCGTGCCGGCCGTCGGCTTCATGATCGCGCCAGCCTTCGAGCAGCAGCGCCACGGCGACGCAAACCTTGGCCCGCTCGACAACTTCCCCGAAGGCACCTACATGGTGACCACCTTCATGCTCGACAAGCGCAAGGGTGATGTCAGCCGGCGTACGGCCTATATCCGTTACAACGGCCTGCTGCAGGAGCAGCCCAGCTTCACGATCGTGTCGAACCGCTGCGCGCACCTGGGTTGTCCGGTGCAGCCGAGCGGGCCGATCTCCGAGCAGCCGAAGCTGATCGAGACCTCGAACGGGGAGGTCACGTTGCGCGAGGCGAACCCCGCCGGCTTCTCGTGCCCGTGTCATGGCGGCGCGTACGACGCGGAGGGGAATCGCACGGCGGGCCCGCCCGTCCGCGCGCTCGACCGCTACGAGTACTCGATCCGCGGCGGCGAACTGTACCTCGGCAAGATGTACAGCGTGGGCACCGTGCACGGCACTGGCGCCCACGCCAGGATCCGCAAGTTCACCCTCGCTGCCCCCGGCCAGCACGTGGATGACTGGGAATGGTGGCTCTACCCGTTGCAGCCGCCACACTGATGAGCGCGAGAAAATCACCTCGCCAGCAGCAGCTCGAGGCTGCTCTGCTGTATCCCGTCGACTGGCTCGACGAGCGCACGGGCCTGCTCGGCGGCCTCCGCTACTTCCTGTTCAGGAACGTCCCTCGCGACACGAACTGGATGCAGACGCTCGGCGCCGCAACGCTGACGGCGTTCCTCGTGCAGGCGATCACCGGCGTGTTCCTGGCGATGTTCTACAAGCCGGATCCCAACTCGGCGTACGAGTCGATCCAGCACATCACCAACGACGTCACGTTCGGCTGGCTCGTGCGCGGCATGCACCGCTGGGGCGCCAGCTGCTTCATCATCCTGATGTTCCTCCACATGGGGCGCGTCTTCCTCTTCGGCGCGTACAAGTACCCGCGTGAGCTCACCTGGATCGTGGGCGTGCTGCTGCTCGCGCTGGGCATGATCGAGGGCTTCACCGGCTACCTGCTGCCCTGGGACGAGACGGCGTACTGGGCGACGGTCGTCGGCATCAACATCCAGGCGTCCGGCCCGTTCGTCGGCCCGTTCATCGGCTCGATCCTCAAGGGCGGAGCCGAGATCGGCCCGGAAACCCTTGCGCGCTTTTACTCGCTGCACATGCTCGCCATCCCGGGCGCGCTCATCGGCCTGATCGGTGTGCACCTCTACCTCGTCGTCCGGCTCGGCATCACCTCGCCGCCCTGGTCGCCTGTAGCCGCCGGCCGCGAGCGCGACGACGAAGAGGCGCCGCCCACCGGCCGTGTCGGCCTGGTCTCCCCGGCCCCGCGTGGCAGTGCCTCGCAGGGGGTCGACGAGTGAGCTCGCTCGAGAAGAACCGCGCAGACCACAAGCGCTACAAGGAGGACGTGAAGAAGGAGGGCAAGCCTTTCTTCCCGTACGCCCTCTTCCACGACAGCCTCATGCAGCTCGTCGTGGTGGGCGTCATCATCGCGCTGTCGGTCATCTGGAAGTTCACCGCGCAGCACGAGGGCGGCGGCACGCATCCGGGCCTGCTCGGCCCGCTCTACACGGAGAAGGCCGACCCCGGCACCGTCAGCTTCGTGCCGCGGCCGGACTGGTACTTCTACTTCCTCTTCTACCTGCTGCGGATCTTCAAGTGGCCCGACTCGGTGATCCTCGGCACCGTCGGCATCCCGACGCTGCTGCTCGTGATCGCGATCGCGCTGCCCTTCGTCGACCGCCGCCGCGAGCGGCATCCGCTGCGCCGGCCGGTCGCGATGATCACGGCGGTGCTCGTGATCGTGGCGATGGGCACGCTCACCTGGAAGGGCGCCGTCGCCAAGGAGCCCATCGCCAGCGAGGCCGGAGCGCTCGTGCCGATGTGGGCGCAGAAGCAGGGCTTCAAGGGCAACGCGGACGCGGAGGCGGGCGCCAAGCTCTTCTCGCAATCCGGCTGCCTCAACTGCCATGTCTACACGGGCGCAGGCGGCCAGAACCTCGGTGCGCCGGAGCTGACCGCCGAAGGCGCCAAGGGCCGCGGCATCGACTGGCAGATCAAGCACCTCCAATGCCCGAGCTGCGTCAACGCGGGCTCGCCAATGCCGTCTTTCAAGACGCTCGGCGCGGACAACCTCAAGAAGCTCGCGACCTTCCTCGAGGCGTCCAAGGGCCCGAAGTAGGGCCCCGGCGCCGAGGGCCGGTGCGCGTCTTCCTCGGCATCACGGGCGCCTCCGGCGCACCGTACGCCGCCCGACTGCTCGAACTCCTCGCCGCGGCCGATGCCGAGGTCGGCGTCTGCGCGTCGGCTGCCGGGCTCGAGGTGATCGCCACCGAGCTCTACGGCGATGCGTCACTGCCGCGGGACGAGGTGCTGACGCGTTTTCTGGCGCCGACCGCCGGTGCCGCGGTGAAGGCGTACGGCTCGCAGGACTGGGGCGCGCCCTACGCGAGCGGCTCGGCCCGCGTCGACGCCTACGTGATCTGCCCGTGCAGCATGGGGACGCTCGGCACGATTGCCTCGGGCGCGATGACGAACCTGATCCACCGGGCGGCGAGCGTCGCGCTCAAGGAGGGCCGCCGGCTGGTGCTGGTGCCCCGCGAGACGCCGCTCTCGACGATCCATCTGCAAAACATGCTCACCCTGCGCCAGGCCGGCGCGACGATCCTCTTCGCGGCGCCCGGCTTCTACCACGCGCCGGCGTCGATCGGCGACCTCGTCGACTTCGTCGTGGCGCGGCTGCTCGACCAGATCGGCTTCGACACCGAGCTGATGCCGCGCTGGGGCCAGCCCTCGTGACCGGTTCGGTGGCCCGGCCCCGGCTGGGACTGGCACCATGTACGCAGGCGTGATGCAGGGCGTGAATCTTGGAAGCACGACCGTCACCTCTCCGGGGGAGGGCAGGTGAGCGTCCGGACCGGCACGCTCGCCCCCGACGGCGTCCGCGTCATGTTCGACCGGATCGCGCCCGTCTACGACGTGATGAACCGCGTGATGACCGGCGGCCTCGACCAGCGCTGGCGTGGAATCACCGCGCGCGCGGTCGTCCGGCCCGGCGACAGGGTGCTGGACGCGTGCTGCGGCACCGGCGACCTGGCGCTGGCAGGGCTTGCCGCCGGCGGCCGGGTGACCGGGCTCGACTTCTCCCCGCGGATGCTCGAGCGGGCGCGCGAGAAGTCGTCGCAGGTCGAGTGGGTGCAGGGCGACGTGCTCGCGCTGCCCTTCGCTGACGGCGCGTTCTCGGCGGCTACGGTCGGCTTCGGCATCCGCAACGTCTCCGACCTTGGCGCCGGACTGCGCGAGCTGCGCCGCGTCCTGGCGGTGGACGGCAGGCTCGCCATCCTCGAGATCACCCAGCCGCAGGGGCCGCTGGCACCGTTCTACCGCCTCTGGTTCGACCGGGTCGTGCCGCTGCTCGGCCGGGTGCTGCCCGGCGGCGCGGCGTACACCTACCTGCCCGCCAGCGTCCGCCGGTTCCCCGGCACCGAGGCGCTCGCCGACCAGCTGCGCGAGGCCGGCTTCGCGGGCGTCACGTATCGCACCTTCGCCGGCGGCATCGTCGCGCTCCACACCGGGACGGCCGCATGAGCACCGGCACCCTTGCCGCGATCCGCGACCTGCCCGGCCTTCACGAGTACATGGACGAGCTGGAGGAGCGCCTGCACGAGAGCGTCTCCGTGCACGGCGGGCTCGTCTCGGTCGTCGGGCAGGAGGCCCTCGCCGCGGGCGGCAAGCGGCTCCGCCCACTGCTCGTCTTCCTCTCGGCGCCCAACGGCGGCGACCCCAGCATCTCGGCGGGTGTCGCCGTGGAGCTCGTCCACATGGCCACGCTCGTCCACGACGACCTCATCGACGGCGCCCGTTTTCGCCGCGGCCGCGCCTCCGCCTGGTCGGCGTACGGCCCCGACGCCGCCCGCGCCGCTGGCGACTACCTCTTCGCCCGCGCTTTCGCCGAGCTCAGCCAGTCCGACAGCCCCGCGGCGGTCAGCGTGCTCGCCCGCTCGACTCTGGCACTCGCTCGCGGCGAGGCGCTCCAGCGCAGCCAGCAGCGTGATCCCGCCACCCCGGTCGAGAGCTACCTCGAACGCTGCGCCCTCAAGACCGGCACGCTGTTCGAGGCGGCGTGCCTGCTCGGCTGTGGCCTGTCGCCGACGAGCCGGCTGGGCGACTTCGGGCTCTGGCTCGGCGTTGCCTTCCAGATCGCCGACGACATCCTCGACTGCGCCGGCAACCGCGGTGAGACGGGCAAGGCGGCCGGCACCGACCTGCGCGAGGGCACGCCCACGCTGCCGCTCTTGCTGGCGGCACGCGAGGACGCGGTCATCCGCGCCGCGCTCGCCGGCGGGCCGGCCGACGATGCGCTCCTGCGCGTTGCTGCAACGGGTGCGCTCGAGGAGTCGCGTGACGTCGCGCTCGACTACGCCCGCCGGGCGCGCGCCTGCCTCAACGGCGAGGCGCATCGCGAAGAGCTCGAAGCCCTGACCCACGCCGTCGTCAACCGGGAGCGGTAGCCGATGGCCGTCGTCGACCGTATCGCCACGTTCGCGCCGATCCGCGAGAAGATCGAGGCCAACGAGCGCCTCGACCTCGAG
>JANXXF010000207.1 GCA_025350775.1 Actinomycetes bacterium | reverse complement strand
CCGGTCGAGCTCAGCTTCGACCAGGTCAAGAAGATCGACTAACCCGAGCGCGAGACAACACATGGCAAAGAAAATCATCACCGTCATCAAGCTGCAGATCCCCGGCGGCAAGGCTAACCCGGCCCCGCCCGTCGGCCCTGCGCTTGGTCAGCACGGCGTCAACATCATGGAGTTCTGCAAGGCGTTCAACGCGCTTACCGCCGCGGAAGACGGCCGCATCACTCCGGTCGAGATCACGGTGTATGAGGACCGCTCGTTCACCTTCATCACCAAGACCCCGCCGGCAGCCGTCCTGATCAAGGAGGCGCTTGGCCTTGCTAAGGGCTCCGCCGAGCCGAACCGCACCAAGGTCGGCCGCCTCACCCAGGCGCAGGTACGGTCGATCGCCGAGCTGAAGATGACCGATCTCAATGCGCGTGACCTCGATGCGGCAATGGCCGTCATCGCCGGCACCGCGCGCTCGATGGGCGTGGAGGTGGAGGCATGAAGCACGGTAAGGCGTACGTCACGGCCCGCAAGCAGATCGATCGCGAGCAGCTCTACTCGCCCGTCGAGGCCGTCAAGCTCCTCAAGGGGCTGCAGACATCGAAGTTCGACGAGACCGTGGAGGCGCACTTCCGCCTCGGGCTCAACGTCCGTCACGCCGACCAGCAGCTGCGCGGCACGATGATGCTGCCGCACGGCACCGGCCGGACGCAGCGTGTCGCTGTCTTCGCCGAGGGCGACAAGGCCCGCGAGGCCGAGGAGGCCGGAGCGGACATCGTCGGCGCCGCCGAGCTCGGCCAGCGCATCGAGGAGGGCTTCACCGACTTCGACGTCGCGATCGCGACGCCCGACCTGATGGGCGTTGTCGGCAAGCTCGGCCGGGTGCTCGGCCCGCGCGGCCTGATGCCCAACCCCAAGACGGGCACGGTCACCTTCGACGTCGGCAAGGCCGTTCGCGATGCGAAGGCGGGCAAGCTCGAGTACCGCACCGATCGTGGCGCCAACGTGCATATCTCGATCGGCAAGAAGAGCTTTTCCGAGCAGCAGCTCGTCGAAAACTATGCCGCGCTGATCGAGGAGATCGTCCGCGCCAAGCCGTCCGCCGCCAAGGGTCGCTACATCCAGGCCGTGACGCTCACGTCCACGATGGGCCCTGGCATCCACGTCGATCCCGCCAGGGTGCGTGGCATCGCCGAGGAGCTCGAGGAGGCTTCGGCGGCCTAGCCGGATTCCGTACCCAACGCCCGTCGCCAGAGACAGCCGGCAGCCCCCAGGGGCAGAAGCCCGGCCTAGGCGGCTCAGGACACCGTGGCGCTTCGGCGCCTCCGCCCCGAGCCCGCCGACACGCGGGCTCGACCGTTTCAGAAGGAGGTGAAGGAGTGCTCAAAACCGAGAAGCAGCTCATCGTCGAACAGCTCACCGAGCGGCTGAAGGCTGCCGAGACGTTGATCGTCGCCGACTACCGTGGCCTGACGAACAAGCAGATCGACGGCATCCGTGACGAGCTGTTCAAGCACGGCGCACGGTTCACGGTGGCCAAGAACACGCTCGCGCGGCGGGCGGCCGAGGCTGCCGGTGCCGATTCCCTGCTCGGGCTGCTCGAGGGCCCGACCGCGATCGCCTTCGTCCAGGAGGGCGGCGACCCCGTCGCCGTCGCCAAGGCGTTGAACGACGCTGTCCGCACCACGAAGATCCTTTCAATCCGTGGTGGTGTGCTCCAGGGCAAGACGATCGGCGAGGAAGAGGTCAAGACTCTCGCCACGTTGCCGCCGTTGGACGTGCTGCGCGGCCAGGCGCTCGGCGCCATGGTGGCGCCGTTGACGACGTTCGTGGCGCTGATCAATGCTCCGCTGCAGAACCTGATCGGGCTGATCGACGCCCGTATCGAGCAGCTGGGCGGTGCCGCACCGGCGCCCGTCGCTCCGGCCGAGGCGCCTGCCCCGGCCGAGCCCGTCGTCGAGGCCGTGGCCGAGGTTCCCCCAGAGGAGCCGCAGGTCGAGGCCGACGTACCCGCCGAAGCGCCCGAGGCGCCCGAGGCATCCGCCGAGCCCGCCAGCGAGGCGGCAGGCGATCCGACCGATACCGAGACCAACGAGGAGAAGTCCTAGATGAGCGTTGACACCATCTTCGACCAGCTCGGCAAGCTGTCTGTGCTGGAGCTCGTCGATCTCAAGAAGAAGATCGAGGACGAGTGGGGCATCACCGCTGCTGCGCCGGTGGCTGTTGCCGCTGCCGGTGGCGGCGCCGCTGTCGTCGAGGCCGAGGAGGAGCAGACGGCGTTCGACGTCATCCTGCTCGCCGCCGGCGACAAAAAGATCCAGGTCATCAAGGAGGTCCGCGCCATCACCGGCCTCGGCCTCAAGGAGGCCAAGGACGTCGTCGACGGCGCTCCGCAGGCGGTCAAGGCCGGCATCCCGCGGGACGAGGCCGACAAGATCAAGGCGCAGCTCGAGGAAGCCGGCGCCTCGGTCGAGATCAAGTAGCGATCTCACCAGGTGGGTCGTTGGGGGCTGCCTGCGGGTGGCCCCCAACGCTTCTCGGCCGGAGGAGTCGGCGTCGCCGGGTGGTTACCGGCCGACCCGCGCCGGGTGTCCGGTGTCCGCTATAGTGGTGGGCCTCGCACGGCCCATCGGGTCCCGTTCGGCCTGCGTCAGGGCATGTCCTTCAGCTAGTATGACGGGTTGCGCCTGAAGTACTGTCTTTCGTCGCCCCGCTAAGCCGCAATTAACAAGGGAGCTGTCGCATTTGTCTAGTCGTGTCGCTGCGCCCGTGGCGCGCAAGAGTTTCTCGCGCCTGAAGCACGTCCTCGACCTCCCCAACCTCATCGATATCCAGAAGACGTCGTTCGACTGGTTCCTCGCCGAGGGCCTGCGCGAGACCATCGACGACATCTCACCGATCGAGGACTACACCGGAACGCTCGCCGTGGAATTTGGTGATTACCGGTTCGGTGAGCCGCAGTTCTCCATCAAGGAGTGCCGCGAGAAGGACATGACGTACCAGGCCCCGCTCTCGATCACGGTCCGGTTCGTCAACAAGGAGACCGGAGAGATCCGCGAGCAGACCGTCTTCATGGGGGACTTCCCGATGATGACGGTGCACGGCACCTTCATCATCAACGGCACCGAGCGCGTCATCGTCACGCAGCTCGTGCGCAGCCCGGGCGCCTACCTGATGGAGGCGAAGGACGCGACCAAGCAGGTCTTCGTCGCCAACCTGATGCCGTCTCGCGGCTCGTGGCTCGAGCTCGAGATCGACAAGAAGGGCGTCGTCTACGCGCGCATCGACCGGAAGCGCAAGCTGCCGATCACCACGCTGCTGCGCGCTCTGCCCACCGAGGACCCGTCCACGGGCTTCATCCTCGACACGAGCTCCAACGAGAAGATCCTGGAGCTCTTCGGCAACTCGTCGTACATCGTCAACACGCTCGAGAAGGATCCCTCGACCCGCGAGGAAGAGGCCCTGATCGAGGTCTTCAAGAAGCAGCGCCCCGGCGAGCCGCCGACGCTCGACAACGCCCGCAATCTCCTGCGCGCGCTGTTCTTCGACCCCAAGCGCTACGACCTCACCAAGGTCGGCCGCTACAAGCTGAACCAGCGCCTCGAGGTCGATGTGCCCGACGACGTCCGCGTGCTCACGACGCAGGACATCCTCGCGCTCATCCAGCGCCTCGTCTCGCTGCCGACGCTGCTCGGCGTGCCCGAGGACTCGAAGGACTTCGCCGCGGATGCCTTCGGCATGCCCCGCGATCCGATCCGTCACGAGCTCGACGAGTACGAGCACTTCGGCAACCGCCGCCTGCGCACCGTCGGCGAGCTCATCCAGGAGGCGTTCCGCGTCGGCCTCTACCGGATGGAGCGCGTCGTCCGCGAGCGGATGACCACCGAGGACGTCGACACGATCACGCCGCAGACGATCATCAACATCCGGCCGGTCGTGGCCGCGCTCAAGGAGTTCTTCGGCTCCTCGCAGCTGTCCCAGTTCATGGACCAGACGAACTCGCTCGCGGGCCTCACGCACCGTCGCCGCCTGTCGGCGCTCGGCGCTGGCGGCCTGACGCGCGAGCGCGCCCCGATCGAGGTGCGCGACGTCCATCCGACGCACTACGGGCGCATGTGCCCGATCGAGACGCCGGAAGGCCCGAACATCGGCCTCATCGGCTCGCTCGCCTCGTTCGCAACCGTGTCGGAGTTCGGCTTCGTGCAGACGCCGTACCGCAAGGTGAAGAACGGCAAAGCGACCGACGAGATCGTGTACCTGGATGCCTCTGCGGAGGAGAAGTTCACGATCGCGCAGGCCAGCGCTGCCACCGACGACAAGGGCAAGCTGCTCGACGAGCAAGTGCTCTGCCGCTCGCGCCTCGGCGAGGCCGTGACCGCGCGCCCGGAGGACGTCGAGTTCATGGACGTCTCGCCGGCGCAGATCGTCTCGGTCGCCACCGCGATGATCCCGTTCCTCGAGCACAACGACGCCAACCGCGCGCTGATGGGCTCGAACATGCAGCGGCAGGCAGTCCCGCTGCTCATCCCGCAGGCGCCGCTCGTCGGCACCGGCCTCGAGTACCGGGCAGCGATCGACTCGGGCGATGTCGTCCTGGCCAAGCGCCCGGGCGTCGTGGTCGACGTCGACGCCGACCACATCACCGTCGAGGCCGACGGCAAGCAGCGCGACCTGTACGAGCTCGTCAAGTTCATGCGCTCGAACCAGGGCACCCTCATCCACCAGAAGCCGGTCGTGTCGATCGGCGAGGCGGTGCTCGAGGGCACGGTGCTCGCGGACGGCAGCTCGACCGATCATGGCGAGCTCGCGCTCGGCGCGAACCTGATGATCGCCTTCATGCCGTGGGAGGGCTACAACTTCGAGGACGCGATCATCCTCTCGGAGCGGCTGGTGAAGGACGATGTGCTCTCGTCGATCCACATCCACGAGTACGAGATCGACGCCCGCTCGACGAAGCTGGGCGACGAGGAGATCACGCGGGACATCCCGAACCGCTCGGAGGAGTCGCTGCGCGACCTCGACGAGCGCGGCGTCATCCGTGTCGGTGCCGAGGTCGGCTCCGGCGACCTGCTCGTCGGCAAGGTCACCCCCAAGGGCGAGACCGAGCTGACGGCGGAGGAGAAGCTGATCCGCGCGATCTTCAAGGAGAAGGCGCGCGAGGTGCGTGACACCTCCCTCAAGGTCCCGCACGGCGAGGGCGGCAAGGTGATCGACGTGAAGACCTTCGCCCGCGACCGCGGCGACGACCTGCCGCCGGGCGTCAACGAGCTCGTGCGCGTGTACGTCGCGAAGAAGCGCAAGATCTCCGAGGGCGACAAGCTCGCCGGGCGCCACGGCAACAAGGGCGTCATCTCCAAGATCGTCCCCGAGGAGGACATGCCGTTCCTCGAGGACGGCCGCCCCGTGGACGTCATCCTCAACCCGCTGGGCGTGCCGAGCCGGATGAACATCGGCCAGATCCTCGAGACGCATCTCGGCTGGGCTGCCGCGCATGGCGTCTTCAAGGACGAGGCGGTCAAGGGCATCCGCGCCCGCGTCAACCCGCGGGCGCCGATCAACGCGCCGTTCCCGCAGCCGATCGCGACGCCGGTGTTCGACGGCGCCACCGAGGCCGATGTCGACCAGGCCCTCTGCAAGTGGGTCGACGACAACCCGGGCCATCCGATCAAGCTGAACGTCGACAAGACGCGCCCGGTCGGCCGCTGGTGCTCCGGCAAGGTGCAGCTGTACAACGGCAAGACCGGCGAGCCGTACGAGCAGAAGGTGACCGTCGGCTTCATGTACATCCTGAAGCTGCTGCACCTCGTGGACGACAAGATCCACGCGCGCTCGACCGGCCCGTACTCGCTCGTCACCCAACAGCCGCTGGGCGGCAAGGCGCAGTTCGGCGGCCAGCGCTTCGGTGAGATGGAGGTCTGGGCGCTCGAGGCGTACGGCGCCGCGTACACCCTCCAGGAGATGCTCACCGTCAAGTCCGACGACACAGTCGGCCGCGTGAAGGCGTACGAGGCGATCGTCAAGGGCAAGAACCTCCCGGAGCCGTCGATCCCCGAGTCGTTCAAGGTGCTGCTGAAGGAGATGCAGTCCCTCGCGCTCGACGTCCATGTGCTGTCCGACGAGGGACGCGAGGTCGAGGTGCGCGAGGAGGAGGACGAGCTCCTGCGTGCAGCCGAGGAGCTCGGTATCGACCTCTCGCCGGCCGCCCTGCGGCTTGG
>JANXXF010000469.1 GCA_025350775.1 Actinomycetes bacterium | reverse complement strand
TCGCGCGCGGCTCGTAGACGTCCCAGTACTGCTCGACCCAGGTCTGATGGTTGCCGGTATCGGTGATCATCAGCGTGTTGCGCGGGGCCGCCTTGCGCAGCTCGGCAATCACACGGCGGGGGTCGATCGGCACGGCGTTCGACGCCTTCTCCGGCTCGATGAAGTTCGTCCACTCGGTCTTGAACTCGGCGACCGTCTCGTGCCACGGCGACTGCGCACGCTTCGGGCCGCCGGCTTCGGCGAGTGTGCGCAGCTGGATCAGCGCCTCCCGCGCGTCGGCGACGATGCCGAGCTCGGTCGGGTAGTTGCGCCCGATCTCGGTCGGGTCGATGTCGATGTGGATGAGCCGCGTCGGCGGGATGTTGTACGTGTAGCCCGGCACCCAGGACGAGCAGTGGATATCGCTGAAGCGGGCGCCGATGGCAAGGATGACGTCGGCGTTGCGGGCGGCCTCCTGCGCCGGGTACTCACCCCAGCAGCCGGCGACGCCGAGGTGCAGCGGATGCTCCGCCGAGAGCGCGCCCTTGCCCATGAAGGTCGTGTACACCGGGATGTTGACGTAGTCGGCGAACGCGGCAAGCTGCTCGCTCGCGTCCGAGCAGATGACGCCGCCGCCGGCGAGGATCAGCGGGCGGCGCGCCTTGAGCAGCAGCTCGAGCGCCTTGGCGATCGCGTCGGGCTGGCCCGGCGTGCGCCACTGCAGCATCTGCGAGCGCTCAGCCGGGAGCGGCACCTCGACGTCGGCCTTCGACATCCACACGTCGTACGGCACGTCCAGGTGCACCGGGCCGGGGCGGCCGGGGGTCGCGAGCTTCCACGCCTTGGGCAGGAACTTCGCGATGTCCTCGACCGAGTGCGCCTGGAAGGAACGCTTGGTGATGACCTTGGAGATCGATGGGAAGTCCGCCTGGTAGTGGCGGTACTCCTCCTGCAGCGCTCCCGAGTCGAACTGGCTCGTGGCGACCTGGCCGGTGATCGCGAGCAGCGCCGACGAGTCGTAGAAGGCGTTCGCAATCGCCGCGGTCAGCAGCATCGGGCCGGGGCCGGTGGAGGTGTAGACGGGGATCATCTGGCCGCTCGCGCGGAAGTAGGCGTCGGCCATGAACCCGGCAGCCGTCTCGATGCGCGGGAAGATCACCTTGAGCTCGTCCGCGCGGTCGTAGACGCCGTCGAGCAGGCCGATCGCGCCGTGGCCCGCGTAGCCGAACAGGTACGGCACGTTCTCGCGGAGCAGGTACTCGATGACAAGGTCGCAGCTACGGATCTCGGCCATTGGTTCCTCCGTTCGGTGGGGCGCTGTGGAGCCGGACGCGGTGGTCGCGCTGCGGCTGAGCATAACGCGGAGGCCGTCGGCCTGCCCGGTCGGCGTGAAACCGTTTTCCTGCCTGCAAATCACGGTTTCCTGGCTCGGATCGTGAAAACGATTCACCACGAGGTTGAATCCCTCCGGAATGAGTGGTAGCTTGGCCCCGTCGTGAGGGTCAGCATCTCCCTGCGAGCGGCCAATGTGGGCCGTCTCAGCGTCCTGGCGGTCGTGGGCGCTGCATTCCTGTTCGCCCTCGCCTGGATCCTCTTCCTGGCACACGGCACAGCGTTCGGCTCGGCGGTCGACGACCCGACGAGCTTTTACCGAACGCTGCTCGACGGCCTCTACCTGTCGAGCCTCTACTTCGTGGTGTCGGCGGGGTTCACGCTGATCTTCGGCCTGATGCGCGTCGTCAACATGGCGTACGGCTCGTTCTTCCTGCTTGGCGGCTATATCGCGATGCGTTTGCAGCGCACCTTCATGAGCATCGGCCCGGATGACTCCGCGCCCTCGGTCTCGACGTGGGCCAACTGGGTGTTCCCGCTGCTGGTGGCGGTTGCCTGCATGGCGATCCTCGGCCTTATCATGCAGCAGTTCTTTCTGCGCTGGAACCAGGGGCAGGAGCTGCGGCAAGCGCTCATCACGATCGCCATCTCGATCATCCTGGCCGACCAGATGCTCGCCCACTTCGGTGGCGTCGCCAAGCAGATCGCCTGGCCGGGCGACCTCCAAGATTTCATGCACGTCGGCGGTGGCGTCCAGTATTCGAACGCGCGCCTGTTCGTTATCGGTGTCGCGCTGCTCGTCGGCCTCTGCCTGTTCCTGTGGCTGAAACGGACGCGGATGGGGATGATCATCCGAGCCGGCGTCGACGACCAGAAGATGGTGGCGGCGCTCGGCATCAATGTGCAGTGGGCCTTCGCCGTGGTGTTCGTCGTCGGCTCGGGCCTCGCCGCGCTGGGCGGGGTGATGGGCGGCTCGCAGAACAGCCTGGCGCCGGGCGTCGACTCCAACTGGCTGCTCTACTCGCTCGTCGTCGTGATCATCGGCGGCATGGGCTCACTCCAGGGTGCGGCGCTCGGCTCACTCATCTTCGGCCTCGCGGGCAACTTCGCGCCCGCCTATCTGCCCTCCAACTACACCTACTACGCGATCATCGTGACCTTCATGGTGCTGGCGATGGTGCTCGCCGTCCGGCCGTACGGGTTCTTCGGGAGGCCGGAGTGAGCTTCCTCGGCATGACGGCCCGCACCAGCGTCGAGCGGACGGTCGCGCTGGTCGTGCTGCTCCTCGTCGCCCTCTGGCCACTCGGGTTCAGCACGTACTACGGCCATCAGATCCTCACGCAGGTGTTCTTCATCGGGATCGTGGCGGCGAGCGTGACGTTCCTGTCGTCCTACGGCGGGATGGTGTCGTTCGCGCAGATCGCGCTATTCGGCATCTCCGGGTTCGTGTACGGCAATGTCACGACACACGACTCCAAGGGCCTCAACCTCGGCCTGTCGCCGTGGCTGGGCATCGTGCTGGCGATCGGCATCACGGTGGTTGTGGGCATCGTCTTCGGGGCGCTGGCGAGCCGCTCGAGCGGCATCTACTTCCTGATGATCACGCTGACCTTCGCGGTCATCGCGAACCTCTTCTTCGGCTCGGTCACCGATGTCTCCGGCTTCGGCGGCATCAGTGGCATCAACCCGCCCGGCGTGTTGCTGAACGGTATCGGCGAGCACAAGTCGGTGGCGGCGGACGCACTCTTCTACGTCGCGCTGATCGCAGCGATCGCGATCTACGTGCTCATCCGCTACATCGTGCGGACGCCTTTTGGAATCGCGCTGCAGGGCGTTCGCGACGACCCGGTGCGGATGGCATCGCTCGGCTTCAACGTGCCGTTGCACCGGACGCTGGCCTTCGGCCTCGGCGCGTTCATGGCCGCGATCGCCGGGATTCTCTTCGTCTGGTGGAACGGCCACATCGACCCGGCGTCGATCGACCTCGGCCAGAACATCAACGCGCTGCTGATCGCCGTGATCGGAGGCCTGGCGCGGATCGAGGGGGCCTGGATCGGGGCGTTCGCCTTCTACGCCGTCAGCAACGTCATCCAGAACTCGTGGCCCAACGGGATTCCGGGCATCGGTGGGACGTTTTTCACGATCATCGGCCTGATCTTCCTCGGAGTCGTTGTCGTGTCGCCCGACGGCCTGCTGGGCCTGTGGACGCGCTATGGCAGCCTGGAGCGGCTCCGCCGTCGCGGAGCGCCCCCGCCTGGCACGACGCCGGAGGCCGGCGCATGAGCGAGGTGCTGTCAGCCGCACACGGACTTGCCCCGCTGGGGCAGCACGGATCCCGCCGCCACCGGCGGGATGGAAGTCCTTCGGACTGCGTTCGCGCGGCCGAAGGAGGGACAGGTACACCACCCTACGAAGGAGGAACCACGAGATGAGAATCCATCTCAAGCGGCGGACATCGCTCCTGGCGATGCTTGCAGGCCTCGCGGTCGTTGCTGCCGGCGTGCTGGCAACGACGGCCACCGCCGCCACGAAGGCCGCGACGCCGATCAAGCTGGCCATCCTGTCGGATTGCCAGGGCGCGTTCGGAGCCTTCTACGAGGCCGATCTTGGCGGCGCGCAGACGGCGTTCGCCAAGTTCGCCGGAGGCAAGGCGAAGAACCCGAAGAAGCCGTCGGCGGGCATGACCGGCATTACGGTTGCCGGCACCCCGATCCAGATCGTCGGCTACGGCTGCTCGAACGACCGCGCTGACACTGCGATCAAGGAGACCAAGCGTCTCATGGAGCAGCTCAACGCCGACATCCTCATCGGCCCGCTTTCGGGCGACGAGGGCATCGCCGTTGCGCAGTATGCCAAGCAGCATCCCGACAAGACGTTCCTGAACGGCACCTCGGGCGCCCAGGACACCACCCTCAAGGTGCGTGCTCCGAACTTCTTCCGGTTCAACAGCGACGGTGCGCAGTGGTCGGCCGGTCTGGGCGACTACGCGTTCAACACGCTGCACTGGAAGACGGCTGCGGTCATTGCTGACGACTACTCGTTTGCGTGGACGTCCTCGGCCGGCCAGCTGGCGGAGTTCTGCGCCGCCGGTGGCAAGATCACGAAGCGGATCTACCCGCCGCTCAACACCACCGACTACTCGTCGTACGCCCAGCAGCTGCCCACCAACGTCGACGGCTACTTCGTCGCAGTTGGCGGGTCG
>JANXXF010000438.1 GCA_025350775.1 Actinomycetes bacterium | reverse complement strand
GCGTCCTCGAACTCGTAGACGCCGTCGGGGAGCTTGCGGAACTCCTCGCGCAGCAGCGCCTCCGAGTAGAGGATCAGCTCGTTCATCTCGTCCTTGATGAGGGCCGTGCCGTACTTGTCGAGGAGCGCCTGGAAGCGCTGCTCGCCGGTGCGGCAGGAGGCGACCTGGGCGAACGCGTCGCCCTGCGTCGTCTCGGGCACGCGCACGTTGCGCAGGATGAAGCGCAGCACCTCGTCGTCGAGGACGCCCTCGCGCACCAGGTGGATCGGCGGGATGTAGAGGGCCTCGCCGTAGGTGGACGGCGCCTCGGCGTGGAACGAGCCCGGCACCGGGCCGCCCGCGTCCGACCAGTGCGCCGAGTTCTGCACGAAGGCGATCAGTTCGCCGTCGCGGAACACCGGCATGATCGTGCGCACGTCCTGGCAGTGCGTGCCGCCGAGGAAGGCGTCGTTCATGATGAAGATGTCGCCCTCGTGGATCGCCTCACGGCCGACCCAGGAGATGACCGCCTTGACCGTGTGCGGCAGCGTGCCGACGTGGGCGGGCAGATCCTCCTTGCCTTCGGCCACCATGCGGCCGTTCGCGTCGCAGATGGCGGCGCTGAAGTCGCGGCCCTCGCTGACGACCAGCGAGTGCGCGACGCGCTCGAGCATCATCCCCATCTCGTCGACGACGCTCATGAATGCGTTGCGGAGCACCTCGAAGGTGATCGGGTCGATGTTGCCGGTGCCGACGGAGAACCCGCCGCCCTGGCCGCCACCCGCGCCGCCCTGGCCGCCGCTCGCGCCGTGGCTCGTGCCGCTCACTTCGCCTCCTTCCGCTCGAGGAGCGTGACGATGATGTTGCCCACCGCGTCCACCCGCGAGGACGTGTCGGGCGGCAGCACGACGGTGGTGTCGAGCCGCTCGACGATGCACGGGCCCGGCAGGGCAGCGCCGGCCTTCAGCGCGTTGCGGTCGAGCACGCGCGTCTCCACCCAGCCATGGCCCTCGAAGTGGACGAGGCGCT
Organism: Actinomycetes bacterium; assembly: GCA_025350775.1. Classification (GTDB taxonomy): domain Bacteria; phylum Actinomycetota; class Thermoleophilia; order Gaiellales; family Gaiellaceae; genus CANFDS01. The sequence goes on along the minus strand of JANXXF010000438.1, from coordinate 1,501 downwards.
GCCGCTCGGCCAGCGGGGTGCGCGCGTTCTCGGCGTAGGTCAGGCCGCCCAGCGACGGCTTGACGCGACGGCCGCGGGCGGTGACGCGCAGCGTCGAGGTCTCGACCGGCGAGTCGGGGTGCGAGTAGCGGTACTGGCGCAGGTGCTCGTCGTGGAAGGCGACGATGGCGGCGGCCAGCGCGTCGGGGGTGACGGCGGTCAGCGGGACGGTCACCGAGTGCAGCTGGCCGACGTAGCGGAAGTCCACTCCCAGCTCCACGGACACGTCCGCAGCAGCCACGCCCTGGCGGTGGAGGTTGCCCGCGACCCTCTCCTCCATCTCACCCAGGACGCGGGCGACGTCGGCGAGGTCGATCTCGGCCTGGCGGCGCACGTACGACTGCGAGAAGTCGTCGAGCGGGTCGACGAACAGCAGGCCCATCGCCGAGGTGACGCCCGGGAACGGCGGCACGATCACCTCGGGCATCTGCAGCTCGCGCGCGAGGTCGACGGCATGCAACGCGCCCGCGCCGCCGAACGCGATCAGCGAGAACTCGCGCGGGTCGAAGCCGCTCTCGACGGTGACCATGCGGATCGCCTTCACCATGTTGGCGTTGGAGATGCGCAGGATGCCCTCGGCCGCGTCCTCCAGCGAGAGGCCGAGCGGCCCGGCGATGCGCTCCTGGATGGCGGCGGCGGCGCGGTCACGGTCGAGCGCCATGCGGCCGTCGAGGAAGAGGTCGTTGGAGACGCGGCCGAGCACGAGCTGCGCGTCGGTGTTGGTGGGCTCGGTGCCGCCCTTGCCGTAGCAGGCCGGGCCCGGGACGGCGCCCGCCGACTGCGGGCCGCTGCGCGGGTAGCCGGCCTGGTCGAGCCAGGCGATCGAGCCGCCGCCGGCGCCGATCGAGATCACGTCGATCGAGGGGAAGCGGATCGGCATCCCCCACTCCAGGTCGAAGTGCGTGGTGAGCTGCGGCTGGCCGTCGCGGACGAGGCCGATGTCGGCGCTGGTGCCGCCCATGTCGAAGCCGACGACGTTCTGCCGGCCCGCGGAGGCCGCCACCGCTGCGGCCGCGATCACGCCTGCGGCCGGCCCCGAGTTGAGCGTCTTCACGGCGACGCCCTTCGCGTAGTCGGTGGTCATCGTGCCGCCGCCGTTGTGCATCACCAGCACGACGTCGGGGCGGTAGCCGTCGGCGAGCAGGCGCTCCTCGAGGCGATCCATGTAGACGCGCAGGATCGGCGCCGCGTACGCGTTGGCGACCGTGGTCGCGGTGCGCTCGAACTCGGGCGGCTCCGGCAGGATGTCGGTCGAGATCGAGACATCGATCCCGGGCAGCTCCTCCAGCAGGATCGCGCGGATGCGGCGCTCGTGGGCCGGGTTCATGTGCGCGTTGATCAGGCAGACGGCGACCGAGCGGAGGTCGCGGGCGCGGATCTTGCGGGCGACGTCGCGGACGCTCTGCTCGTCGAGCGGCGTGATCACGTCGCCGCGATAGTTGACGCGCTCGACCACCTCGAG
>JANXXF010000426.1 GCA_025350775.1 Actinomycetes bacterium | reverse complement strand
CTCGAGGTTCGTGAGCCCCTCGAGCGCATCCGCGGGCGGCGCGTCCGCTTCGCCGCGCTGCCGGCCCTGATCCCGGGCCTCAGCGGCTTCCCGGTGCGCGCCGTCGCCTGGCTCAATCCGCTCTAGCCGCCGGCCAGCTTGACGTGGTAGCCCTTCGTCTGGAGCCGCGCGGCGACCTTCTCACGATGGTCGCCCTGGATCTCGATCGCGCCGTCCTTGACGGCGCCGCCGGAGCCGCAGAGCCGCTTGAGGTCGCTGGCGGTCTCGCCCAGGTCGCCGGCAGGCAGGCCGCGCACGACCGTCACGATCTTGCCGCCGCGGCCACCTTTCTCGCGGAAGACGCGGACGACACCGTCTGCCGGAAGCTGCGGGCCGGACGGTGGCGCTGCGGCGGGCCGCTTGCCGGGCGCCCGGCGGCTGTCGCCGTCGCTGGTGGAGTAGACGAGCCGGCTGTTCGACACGGCAGGGATGGTAGTCGGCGGCGACCGGCGTCCGGGCAGTGAAGCCTGCCCGCAGAACGTATCGTGCGGATCTTTACAAGCCTCGTACGTTTCGATACGTTCTCTCTCACGAAACGTACGACCAGAGGGAGGCAACGCGCCATGTCGATCGCCGACGTGATGACCGTCAAGATCGTGAGTGCCGAGCCCACGGACAGCGTTGCCCACACGATCCAGCGGATGGTCGACGAGGACGTCGGTGCCATCGCAGTGTGCGAGCAGGGCCGGATCGTCGGCATCTTCAGCGAGCGCGACGTCCTCCGCCTTGCCGCCGTCTCCTCGAGCTTCACCAGCAGGCGGGTGGACGAGGTCATGACCCGGCGGCTCTTCGCGGTCGCGCCCGACGACGACATCGTCGCAGTCGCGCACCTGATGGGCGAGCGGCAGATCCGCCACGTGCCCGTCGTCGAGGACGACCGCCTGCTCGGAATCGTCAGCGCCCGCGACGTGATGGCCGCCCTCGTCGAGCGCGTCTGGCGCTCCCACGACGAGCAGGCACACGAGACAGCGCTCGCGCTTCTGCAACGCTCACACTAGAAGCAGGCCCGCGTCGAGCGGCGACCACCGCCTGCCGGCGCCTCTCAGGTCGCTAGTGTGGAAACACCGGTCGCGCTGCCGCGTACTGGGCGATGAGTTCCGCGGCGCCGGGCACGTCGTACCAGTCGACGGTCAGCGGGCCGCCGCGCGACCGCGTCAGAAACTCGGCCCCGGCCCGGCTGAACATCGGGCCGTGCTCGATGTGCGCCGGCCGCCAGAAGTAGTCGCCCGGGCGCATGTCGCCGAAGGAACCGTCGAGGATGTCCCCCTGGAGCATGAAGCACTCCTCCACGCAGGGATGCGTCTCGGCCTGCGGGGCGAGCCAGCCCGGGACGACCGCGGCGAGCCAGGTAGCCTCGCCGGTGGCCGGGTCGACGCGGAGGTACTTGACCGCGATACCGGGCGGAACCGGCACGGTCGGGTCGATCCACGGCAGCAGGTCGGCGTCGACGACGATCAGCGGCCCCGAGCCCGGCCCGTTCTCGTGCGCGTAGGCGACGGTGAGCGCCCCCGCCTCGCTGAAGAGCGCCCGCTCCGGCTCAGCGGCCGGGACGTAGGCGTAGTAGCCCTCGTCGAGGCGACGGCCCCCAACCGAGATGTCGCCGCGCAGCACGAACAGCTCGAACGACCGTGTCACCCCGTCGAGCGCAGCCGACCAGCCGGGCGGGAACGAGACGAGCGCGGTGAACTCACCGTTCTCGGGGTCGTGGCTGAGCGTGCGACGCCGGGTGCCGGCGAACGCCCCCTCGGTGATCTCTTGCTCGGCAACGTCGAGCGACTGGATGAACTCGATATGGTCGCGTGGCATGGTGTCACTCCTCCCTGGCATCGCTCGGGAAGCCGAACGAGTAGCCGGTGGTGTCGCGGACGAAGCGTGCTGCCGCGGCGGGATCGGCGGCAACGCCGCGGATGGCTTCGACGAACTGGGCGGTGGCCTCCGGGGTGAAGGTGTCGACGAGCTGCGCGAAGGCGTGATTGCGCGCGAGCAGCGTGTCGGTGGGCGGCTTGCGGGCGGTCTCGTAGGCTGCCAGCGCCGCCCGCGCGCGCGGCAGGTCGGCGATCAGGTCGGGCGGCGGCAGGCTGTCGGCGAGCACGGCGGCGTCGCGCACTCCGAGGTTGAGTCCCTGCCCGAGGATCGGATGGATGGCGTGACACGCGTCGCCGAGCAAGACGGTCGTGCCGACAGCCCAACGGTCGGCGTGACGCATCCGCACCGGGTAGAAGCCGGCGAGCTCTGCCCCCGTGATGTCGAGCGCAGGGGCGCGCGCCGCGACGCGCGCTCGCAGCTCCTCTGCGGACGCTCCCTTCCAGAATCCGATCTCCTCCTTGCGCACCGGCAGGCCGACCTTCACCTGGTCGCCCAGCCGCGGGATCACGAAAGCCATCCCGGGCGGGCCCATGTACGCCTTGACGTGCTTGCGCGGGTTCGCGTCAGGAGCAGGTGCGAAGAGGATGACCAGCGGATGCTCATAGGCGTGCGTCGCGCTCCCGATCCCGAGCGCCGCGCGCACGGGTGAGCCGGCGCCGTCGGCCCCGACCACGACAGAGGCGTGCACCGTGAGAGCGCTCCCGTCGGCCAGGGTCAGCTCGACACCGCGGATCTCTCCGGCTGCGAGCTCGAACTTCCGCGCCGTTACCGGACGGAGGACTGTCGTGTTCGGGTCGGCGGCGGCCAGCTCGAGCAGCAGCTCGCCGAGCAGGTCGTGATGGTAGATCAGGTAGTACGGGTACGGGATCGGCAGCTCCTCGTAGCGGTTCTCGAGGATCTGCTCGCCGTCGTGGGTGAAGAAGTCGGCGCCGAGCCGCTTCTCGGCCCCGCGTGCAAGCAGGACGTCGTGGATGCCCCAGCCGCCGAGCTGTTCGACGGTTGCGCACTGGAGGTGGTCGCCGCGAGCGGTGTCGAGCGTCCCGGAGCGGCTCTCGACGACGACGACCCGGTAGCCGCGCCCGCGCAGGGCACAGGCGAAGGCGCCGCCGGCGATGCCACCGCCGACGACAAGGACGTCAGCGGTGAGCGCAGCGCCCACGCTCAGCCCGGTCCGGGCGTCGCCATCAGCGCGGGGATCTCCTCGGCACGCAAGCACGCTGCGCGCTGCGCGTCGCCCGCGACCCGGCGCAGCTCGGGCACCGCCTCGACGCAGGCGCCGATGGCGACCGGGCAGCGCGATGCGAAGGCGCAACCGGGCGGGAGGGTGATCGCGCTCGGGATCTCGCCCTCGAGCTGGATCCGGCTGACGGACTGGTCGACGTCCGGCCTCAGCAGCGCCGACAACAGCGCCCGGGTGTACGGATGCCGTGGCTCCTCGAACACCTCGCGTGTCGGGCCGACCTCGACAATGCGGCCGAGGTACATCACCGCGACCCGGGTGCACGAGTACTGGATCGTCGAGAGGTCGTGGGAGATGAACAGATAGGAGAGGCCGAGGTCTCGCTGTAGTCCGAGCAGGAGCTCGAGGATCTGGGCGCGCACCGAGACATCGAGCGACGAGGTTGGCTCGTCGAGCACCAGAAAGGCGGGGTCGGTGGCGATCGCGCGGGCGATGCCGACACGCTGCTGCTGACCGCCGGACAGCTCGTGCGGCCGCCGCCGCCCGTGCTCGCTGCGCAGGCTGACCTTGTCGAGCAGCTCGGCGACCTGCGCCGCCCGGTCGGCCTTCGACAGCTCCGGCCGGTGCAGCAGCAGGTGCTCCTCGACGATCTGGTGGACGGTCATCCGCGGGTTGAGCGACTCGTATGGCTCCTGGAAGACGACCTGCATGTCCGCTCGGGCGGCGCGCAGGTCGCGGCGGCCAAGGGCCGTGATGTCACGCCCGCGGAAGCGCACCGTGCCGGCCGTCGGCTCGACGAGACGCAGGATGCAACGGCCGGTCGTCGTCTTGCCCGAGCCGCTCTCACCGACGAGGCCCAACGACTCGCCCTCCTCGATCGTGAACGAGACGTCGCTGACGGCGTGCACGGCGCCGCCGCGCACCGGGAAGCGCTTTGTCAGCCCGGCGACCTCGAGTAGCACGCTCACAGCGGCGCCCCATCCTCGAGGTGGCAGAGAAAGCGGTGCGCCTCGCGGGCCACCTCACGCCACGGCGGCGGCACGGCCGCACACTCTGGCAGCACGTTGGCGCAGCGCGCGGCGAACGCGCAGCCCGAAGGCAGCGCGCGGAGGTCGGGCGCCTGCCCCGGCATCGAGAAAAGCGGCTGCCCGAGCACCGGCACCGATCGCAGCAGCCCCACGGTGTATGGATGCCGCGGCCGCTGGAACACGGCGCGTGCCGGCCCGGTCTCGACGATCCGCCCGGCGTACATCACGGCGATGCGCGTGCAGTAGTTGGCGACGATCCCCAGGTCGTGGGTGACGAGCAGCGCGCCGGCCCCCTGTTCGCGGACGCGCTCCGAGAAGAGGTCGAGGATCTGCGCCTGTACGGTCACGTCGAGGCCGGTGGTCGGCTCGTCGGCGATCACCAGGTCGGGGCGCAGGATCATCGCATTGGCGATCACGGCGCGCTGCGCCATGCCGCCCGAGAGCTCGTGCGGATACGCGCGGAGGGCACGCTGGGGGTCGGAAATGCCGACGGCCTCGATCATCTCGACGGTGCGCCGGCGCAGCTCTGCCGTCGCCTGCCGGCCACCTTCTCCGTGCGAGACGAGGATGTTCTCCATCTGCTTGCCGATCCGCAGCAGCGGGTTGAGGGCGCCACGCGGGCTCTGCGGGACGTACGAGACGCGGGCGCCCCGGATGGCGCGCAGCTGCTCGGGCCCCAGCGTGCGCAGGTCGGTGCCGTCGAGCAGGATGCTGCCCGCGGTGATGCGGCCAGGCTGGCGGATCAGACCGAGAATCGAGAGGCTCGTCACCGTCTTGCCCGACCCACTCTCGCCGACGAGGCCGACGATCTCGCCGCGTTCGATCTCGAGGTCGACGCCGTTCACCGCCCGCACCGGCTCCTCGCGACCTGAGAACTCGACCCGCAACCCCTTCACCTCGAGCAGGGTCATCTAGTGACGCCTCTGAATGGCGAACGTGCGCTGGAGCCCGTCACCCACCAGATGGAAGCCGAGCACGACGGTGACGACGGCCAGTCCGGGAAAGATCGCAATCCACCACTGCCCGGTCGTCAGGTTCTGGTAGCCGTCCGAGATCATCTGCCCCCACTCCGCGGTCGGCGGCTTGATGCCGACGCTGAGGAACGACAGCGCCGCGACGATGATGATCGCGTAGGCGATCGAGATCGTGGCCTGAGCGAGGATCGGGAACGTCGTGTTCGGAAGGATGTGCCGGAAGAGGATCCGTCGGGTCGGATTGCCGGCGGCAACTGCCGCCTCCACGAAGCGCCGCTCGCGCAGCGACAGCACCTGGCCGCGCACCACGCGGACGAACAACGGCACGTTGAGGATCGCGAGCGCAGCGATGATCGTGCCCGACCCCTGCCCGAGCGCCTGCACCAGCGCCAGCGCCATGATCAGCACCGGGAACGCCTGGAACCCGTCGAAGAAGCGCATCACGACATCGCCCCACCAGCGCCGTGTGAAGCCGACCGGCACAGCGATCAGGACGCCGACGAGGAGCGCGAGGAGGACTCCCGAAACGGCCAGGTAGAGGTCGGCGCGCGGCGCGTAGAGGACGCGGGAGAAGACATCGTGCCCGAGTCGATCGGTGCCGAACAGGTGGCTGCTCCCGGGCGCCTGCAGCGCCGCGAAGCTCGTCGAGGCAGGGTCGTGCGGAGCGATCACGGGCGCGAGCAGCGCGACTGCGACCCACGCCAAGATGAGGGCCCCGCCGGCCGTGAGCTCCGAGTTGCGTCGAGCGGTACGCAGCAGCTGGCGCGCCGTCATCCGAGCCTTACTCGCGGATCGATGACCATATACAGGATGTCGACGAGGAAGTAGACCACGACCGAGATGGTGCCGACGGCGACGACGAAGCCCTGCACTGCGGGGAAGTCGTTGTTCTGGATCGCGCTGACTCCGTAGGTGCCGAGCCCGCCCCAGGAGTACACCTGCTCGACCAGCACGGCCCCGCCGATCAGCGCTGCGACGATGATGCCGACGTACGTCACCACCAGCGACATGGCATGCCGGAAGGCGTAGCGCCGCTCGATCGAGCGCTTCAGGCCGCACGCTTCGGCGTAGAGCAGGAAGTCGGAGCGCAGGATCTCGAGCAGCGACGCACGCGTGATCTTGAACATCGGGGCGAAGTAGATGAGGCCGAGTGTCAGCACCGGCAGTGCGAGCTGCTGCCAGTGTGCCCCGAACGCGTCCCACTGGCCATTGAGGGCCGTGTCGATCAGCAGGAAGTGGGTAGTCGGCTCGGGTGGCGCGAACGAGAACGGAAGCTGGCCGGCCGGCGGCGGGAACCAGCCGAGCTTGAAGAAGAGGAAGTAGGCGAGGACGGCGCCCAGGAAGAAGTCCGGTGTCGAGAAGCCGAGGATCGAGAAGCCCTGCGTGATCTGGTCGAGCGGCCGTCGCACACGACGGGCGGCCGCCATGCCGAAGCCGATGCCGAGCAGTGCCGCGAGCAGCGCACCGAGTACGACCAGCTCGATCGTGCCGGGTGCCCGGTTGAGGATCTCGGAGACGACAGCCTGATGGGTGAAGTAGCTCTTGCCGAGATCGCCGTGAACAAGGCCGGACAGGTAGTCGAGGTACTGCGCGCCAATCGACTTGTTCAGGCCGAGCTGCAGCTCGATGTTGTGGATCGCCTCGAGGGTCGGCTGCGCGCCTGCGAGCCGAACAGCCGGGTTGCCGCCGAGCAGCCGGGTCACGACGAAGGTCAGCGTGACGACGAGCAGCAGGGTGAGTGGGAGCAGCAGCAGCCGTCGCAGCACGAGCCCGGCCCAGCCGGACGACCACAGTCCACCGAGCCGGCTCAGGAGATCGGGAGGCTGTGCGGCTGCTGTCGCGGTCGTCGTCATCGGAGTGCGAGAAGGTCGGGCGGTGGCCCGCCGGAACGATCCGGCGGGCCACCAGCTGAGGCATCGACTGCTAGCAGGGCTTCATAAACTGCCAGTACATGAAGTCACCAGGATCGGACACGACGTTGCAGACCGAGTTGTTGACGATGTACTGGTTTACCAGGTAGGCGATCGGCGCCTGCAGCTGGTTCGACATCTGGATCCGCTGGAACTCGGTGGCTGCTGCATTCCGCCGTGCGGAGCCCTCGGGGAAGGCCTTGATGATGTTCATCAGGCCCTTGAACGCCGGCAGGTTGCTGTTGTTGAAGTTGAGGATGCTGCCCGGCGTGAACCAGGCGCCGAGGTGCCAGCCGATGTCGGGCACGTTCGAGCCGATGTCGAACAGGAAGAAGTCGTAGGCGTGGGTGATTCCGCCGACGAAGAACTTCGTCGCATCAGGCTCCTCGACGAGGTTCACCTTGATACCCAGAGGTGCGAGCTGGCTCTGGATCAGGGTGGCGTTGTCCTGCGCATCCTGGCCCGAGTTGGCTCGCGAATACGTGAGCGTGACGGTCAGCCCGCTCCCGAGTCCGGCGTCCTTCAGGTACTTCTGCGCAGCAGCGACGTTCTGCGTGCCGCACTCGTCGAACTGCGGGGTCGACTCCGGGACCTTCGTCGTAAGGATCGAGTGCGCGACCTCGAACTGACCGTAGAACGTCTTGGCGACGATCGCGGCCTTGTCGATGCCGCAGGCGATCGCCTTACGAACATTGACGTTGTCGAACGGCTTCACCTGGGTATTGAAGAAGAGCGTGACGAGCGCGAGGTAGCGCATGCCGTAGGTCGTGGTGGTCTTCGAGCCCTTCAATGCCTGGTACATGCCGAGATCGACGGACTTCGCGAGCTGTGCAGAGTTGGACTGCAGAAGCTGCGCCCGCGTCCCGTTGTCGGGAACAGCGCGGTAGACGATGTTCTTGTAGCCCGGGGCCGGGATGAGCGGGCTCGGGAGCACGTAGTTCGGATTCACCGTCATCCGGACTTCCTTGCTCGCGTCGAAGTTCGACGCCATGTACGCCCCGAAGCCGGCGGAGTGCGAGCCGAGCCACTCACGGGCGAAGGGGTCCTTGGCGGTGACGTGCTTCTTGGCCTCGACCGAGTCGTACGGGCCGAACTGGTAGAAGGTCAGCCCCGCCGCTGCCGTGGTGTTCTTCTGGGTGAAGTTGAACTGGAAGTGCTTCTTGTCGATGACGGTGACGGGGTTCTTCCCGTTCATCGAGATCAGATTCATGATCAACGCGCCGGTGTTCTTCGCCGCGACGGCGAGGTCCTCCGACCACCTGATGTCTTCGCTCGTGATCTCGTTGCCGTACTGGCTTTTGTTCTTGCCGAGGGTGCAGTTGAACGTCTTGCCCTTGTTCGTCCACGACCACTTGCTGCAGACCCCCGGCACGAACTCCGTCTGCGAGCTCTCCACGAAGCCCTGCTTGTCCTTCGTGGCAAGCGGCTTGAAGCGGTAGATCGGCTCCATCAGGTTGGTGATGACCTCCTGCTGGGTGCCGGTGCCGAACGCCTCGCGGTCGAGCGAGGGTACGCCGACGGGGCTGACGACGACGAGTGTCGCGTCCTTCTGCTTCGCCCCGGTCGCGGCCATTGCCGATCCTGCTGCCAGCGTGGCCACTGACGCCACGAGGGCGACAGCGATGGCGAATTTGCACTGCATGAGAAGAACCTCCTTGAATGGATGACGGCTTACCCTTGGAGCGAAGGCGCCCCCCTGGGCGGCTTGTCGCCACACCAACGCCAAGACACGAAGCCCTACTCGATGCCAGATCGGACAAGTAAACAGAGTGTCGCTCCCCTTTGCAAATCACGCGGCCGAACCGCCGGTGCAGCGGGACCGGGTGACGTGGCCTCGCGCCGTGGCCGAGCCGGTTGCCACGGCCCGCCCGCTCTGCGAGGCTCGGCGTGACAGCGAGGCCGGTCAGGCCGGCCGCCGAGGAAGGAGCGCCGTGCCGCGTCCACAAATCGAGACCATCCGCGCGCAGGAGATCGAGGAGCGCCCGGCCGGCGCCCCGTTCGCGGGCGGCTGCGAGCGGCGACTCTCCACCGACGCCGAGACTGGCGACTGGACGTGGCTGGCGGCAGGGGTGCCGAACCGCGTGACGCCGCTGGCCGAGATCCACTTGATGGTCGAGGAGGCCTTCCTGATTCGCGGCGACGTCCTCGTCGGCACGCGCGGCGAGATGGGGCCGGGCATCTACTTCTGGCGGCCGGGGATAATCGAGCACGGCCCGCTGGCGAGCCGCAACGGCACGCTCGTTTTCTTTCGCACGAAACTGGGCGGCCTCGACCTCGAGACCGTCGAGACGCCGGGCTGGCAGGAGCTCGTGCGCGAGTACCGCGCCCGGCAGCCCTACTATCGCGGCTGAGCGGCGCGGAGACGGCTGCGTCGACGATGGGCCCGCCTGGATTCGAACCAGGGACCAAGGGATTATGAGTCCCCTGCTCTAACCGCTGAGCTACAGGCCCGGAGCGTCGCAGCGTACCGAGGCCGGGCCCGGCGCTTGTGCCCCTCCGGCCGGCCGGCTGCGGTTTCGGCGCGGCGCGAGCTAGCTGTCGCGGCCGACCGAGCGGCGCAGCGCCCGGTAGAGCGCCCGCTCCCGCGGGTCGCCGACGAGGTCGACGATCTCGTTCGCCTCGCCGCGCGTGAACTCGATTGCGCGTGGCTGGGACTGGTCGAGCGCAGCCTCGATCAGCACGGCTGCGGCGATCGCGTTGCCAGGCGGGCCGAACCCGGCGAGGGCGGCGCCACGGCTGCGTAGACGGCGCGAGAGGGCCACCGCCTCGCGGGCGGCCAGCAGATACACGCTGCCTTCCACTACGAATCTCAACGACACCGACGTGCACCTTTGCTCGGGTGCCGTCATCGTACCTGCAAACAAAGCATTTCACTACTCCCCGAAAGGGGCATCTTGGAGCGGGTGGCGGATGGGGCTTTGCGGTATCCGCCGGAACCGCCACAATACGCCGGTTGCTAGCAGGCCAAACGACAGTAGGAGGATGAGCGAGGTGAAGGTGTTCCAACACGAGACGCGCCTTCGCACCGCCGGTGGGCTCTCGGTGCGCGACATCACCGACGAGGTCAACGAGGCGGTTCGAACGAGCGGCGTCAAGGACGGCATCGCCTGCGTCTACTCCCCGCACACGACCTGTTGCGTCCGCGTGAACGAGTTCGAGAGCGGCTTCTTCGACGACTTCGCGGCGATGCTCCGCCGGCTCGTGCCGGCCGAGACGTACTACGCCCACGACGACTGGGACAAGCGCACCGAGAACATCTGCCCCGAGGACATGGACGTCGGGAACGGCCATTCGCACTGCATGGCGATGCTGCTGGGCACCGCGGGCGAGTCGGTGCCGATCCGCGACGGCGTGCTCCAGCTCGGCCAGTGGCAGCGCGTCCTCTTCATCGAGCTCGACCGCGAGCGCGACCGCCGCTGGATCGTCCAGGTCGTCGGCACCTAGCCGCGCCGCGGACGGAACGAGACCGCGTCCGATGGTCGTCCGCAACATCGCCGAGGCGACGGCATTCACCACGAAGGATGGCTCGACGATCCGGGAGCTGCTCGGCATCCCGACGGCGCCGGTGCGCAATCAGAGCCTCGCCGAGGCGACGCTCGCTCCCGGCCAGGCGACTGAGCGTCACTACCACCGCGTGGCGGAGGAGATCTACTACATCGTCGAGGGCACGGCCGACCTGGAGGTCGACGATGACCGCCGCCGCGTCGGCCCCGGCGATGCGATCCTGATCCCGCCGGGCGCCTGGCACACGATCCGCGCCGACGCTGCCACCACGGTGCGCCTGCTGTGCTGCTGTGCCCCCGCGTACACGCACGACGACACATATTTCGTCTGACCTGCCTCGCGTCCGAAGGAGCCACGCACCATGAGCAGGCCCGCAGCCAATCTCGGCAAGAGCCCCGCCCTGATCGTGATCGACATGCAGAACGGCTTCTGCGTGGCCGAGGGCTTCATGAACAAGATCGGGCTCGGCTATGAGGCCAGCGCGAGCGTGATCGAGCCGATCGCCCGCCTGCTCGACGGCGCCCGGGCGGCCGGCATCCCGATCGTCTTCACACGCTACAGCCTCAACGGCGACTACTCCGACGCCGGGCTGCTGCTCGAGGTGTTTCCGCAGATCGCGGGCACCGGCGGCATGGTGCGCGCCACCTGGGACGCCGACGTCGTCGAGGCGCTCGCGCCGCTCCCCGGTGAGATCGTGATCGACAAGACGCGCTACAGCGCCTTCTACGACACCGACCTCGAGGAGCGCCTGCGCGCGCTCGGCGTCGACACCGTGATCGTCTGCGGCGTCACCACCAACATCTGCGTCGAGAGCACCGTGCGTGACGCGTTCTTCCGCGACATCCGCTGCGTCGTCCCTGCCGACGGCACCGCCGCCGTCACGCCCGCGCTGCACGAGGGCGCGCTCGAGGACTTCCGCTACGGCTTCGGGCAGGTCGGCACGGTGGACGAGATCATCGGAGCGCTGGCGGCGCTGGCGGCCGCCGCTCGCTAGCCCCGGGCGCCACCGCCGCTCGCTAGCCCCGGCGCCGCCCGCTAGCCCCGGTGCCACCGGCGGCGCTCCCCGCGAGCGCCCCGCTAGCGCCCGGACGGCGGGCCGAACGCCGACGCGATCTCGGCCCACTGCTCGGGCTCGGCGCGCTCGCCGGCGTGCAGGTTGATCCGCTCGACCAGACCGCCGTAGCGCCGCTCGATCTCGGCTGCGATGGCAGCGCCGCTCTCGCCACGGACGGTGAACAGGTCGAGCACCTCGTCGCTGATCAGGGCGGG
>JANXXF010000194.1 GCA_025350775.1 Actinomycetes bacterium | reverse complement strand
GTGGCGCGACTCAACCCCGCCGAGACCGACGAGGCACGCCTGCACGCGTTCCTGTTCGGAGCCGACCGGGTCTCGCTCGAGCCGGTGCGGGCACCGCTGCGCGAGCTACAGGACAACCGCTGCTTCTACTGCCGAGAGCCTCTGCAGAGCCGCGTCGAGGTCGACCACTTCGTGCCGTGGGCCCGCTTCCCCGACAACGCGATCGAGAACCTCGTCGTCGCCGACGGCCGCTGCAACGTCGCGAAGAGCGACTTTCTGGCTGCGACCGAGCACGTCGCGCGCTGGGCGGAGCGGGCGCGCAGCGGCTCGGCGACGGCCGCGCAACTCCGCGAGATCGCCGCGACCGCCCGCTGGGAGAGCGCCGCCGAGCGCGCCCGCAGCGTGGCTCGTGCCACCTACCTGCGCCTGCCCGACGACGCGCGCCTGTGGGTGGCGGGCCGCGAGTTTGCGGCGCCGGATCATGGAGTGCTGGTCACGGCGCTCGCCTGACGCCGGGCCGACGCCTGGCGGCGGGCGTCGCTCGCCGCCAGGCCACACGGCATCCGCCGTATCCTCCACCCGTGGCCTCTCCCCCGTCAGCCGCCGCCCCGCTCGCCGGGCAGGTCGCCCTCGTCACCGGCGCCAGCCGTGGCATCGGTGCCGCGATCGCCGCGAAGCTCGCGGCGCTCGGCGCCCACGTCGAGACGGCCGAGCGCACCACCGGCTTCGACCTCGCCGACCCGGCGGCCGCCCTGCGCGCCGTCGAGCGGCTCGACCGGCTGGACATCCTCGTCTGCAACGCCGGGCTCGTGCACCGCGGGCCGATCCTCGAGTTGTCGCTCGCGAATTGGCAGGAGACCCTCTCGCTCAACCTGACGGCGCCGTTCGTGATGGGGCAGGCGGCCGCCCGGCTGTTCCTCGCCCACGGGACGGCCGGCCGGATCGTCCACATCGCCTCGATGCGCTCGTTCCTCGCCGGGCAGAACGCGGCCGCCTATGCGGCGAGCAAGACCGGCCTCGTGCAGCTGATGAAGGCGCAGGCGAGCGAGTGGGCGCAGCACGGCATCCGTGTCAACGCCGTCGCCCCGGGCTGGATCGCCACCGATCTGACCGCGCCCTGGCGCGCCACCCCGGAGGCCAACGCGTCGATCCTCGACCGCGTGCCCGCCGGCCGCTGGGGCGAGCCTGCCGAGATCGCCGACGCGGTCGCCTTCCTCTGCCTGCCGGAGTCGCGCTACGTGAACGGGCACGTGCTCGCGGTGGACGGCGGGTATCTGACGCGCTGAGCGGCCGCCGTCGCCCTTGTCCGCGCCACCCCGGGCCTCGCCCGCCACCGACACGTCTGCAAGAGCGAATTGCGCCGACCGCTCCGCACGAGCGAGAATTGCCCTATGCGCGGCCTGCGGAGTTACACTCTGGTGCAACAGATGCCGACCAAGCTCCCTCGCATCGCCGTGACCAAGGACGCCGAGCTGGCCGCAGCTCTCGCCAGCGTGCGCGCGCAGTTCGAAGGCGCTGCCGAGGCCCGGATCGTCCGCAACCTCGCGATCCGCGGAGCCGAGGCGCTCGGGACGATTCGCGAGACCGCCTGGCGAAGCTGAGTGTCCCCGCCCTACGGAGGCGGCACCTTCACCGTCGACCCGTCGGCGTGAGCGTGCTCCACTACGACGCCGACTACGACACGCTAGCGACGGTGCTCCGCTTCGAGAGCCGCTGGATCGCGCCACGCGGCAGCCTCGCATGAGTCTCTCCCCCTTCTCCTTCGGCGACGCGCCCGGCCCGCGCCGCGACGTCGTCGGCTACGGCGGCCGCCCCCCGCGCGTCGAGTGGCCGGGCGGCGCGAAGGTCGCGGTCAGCCTCGTCGTCAACTACGAGGAGGGCTCCGAGTACTCGCACGCCGCCGGCGACGGGCGCAACGAAGGCCAGGGCGAGCTCGACTACCGCATGGACGACGCCTACCGCGACTACGGCGTCGAGTCGACCTACGAGTACGGCAGCCGGGCCGGGATCTGGCGCATGCTCTCGCTGTTCGACGAGTACGGCGTGAAGACGACGTTCTTCGCCGCCGCCGCCGCGCTCGAGCTGAACCCCGCCGTCGGCGCCGCCATCCGCACGGGCGGCCACGAGCCCTGCTCGCACGGCTGGCGCTGGAGCGAGCCGTGGCTCTTCTCCTCCCCCGACGAGGAGCGCGAGCACATCCGCGCCGCCGTCGAGTCGATCCGGCGCACCACCGGCGAGCGGCCCGTCGGCTGGTACTGGCGCTACTCGCCCACCGCCTGGACGCGCGAGCTGCTGCAGGAGGAGGGCGGCTTTCTCTACGACTCGGACGCCGTCAACGACGACCTGCCGTACTTCGTTGAGGTGAAGGGCGCGCGGCACCTCGTCGTGCCGTACACGTACACCGTGAACGACGGCCGCATCATCGCGAAGGGCTACATGGGCCTGCCGGAGTTCGCCGACCACGTGCGCCGCGCCGTCGGCGAGCTGCGCCGCGAGGCCGAGCGCGGGTACCCGAAGCTGATGTCGATCGGCCTGCACCCGCGCTGGATGGGCCAGCCGGCGCGCGCGAGCGTGCTGCGCGAGGTGATCGAGGAGCTGGTGGCGCCGGGCGACCTCTGGATCGCGCGCCGCGATGAGATCGCGCGCTGGTGGATCGAGCACAGCGACTCCTGGGCGAGAGGCTAGCCTGCCAGGATGATCGACCCGTCGCGCCTCACGGTGTTCTGCGCCGCGAGCCTCGCCATCTCGGCGGTGCCCGGGCCGGCGGTGCTCTACATCGTCACGCGCAGCGTCGAGCACGGGCGCCGCGCCGGCCTCGCGTCGGCCGGTGGCGCCGCCGCCGGCGCCATGCTGCAGACCATCGCCGCCGCCGCCGGTCTCGCGTCGCTGCTGATCGCGTCCTCGACCGCCTTCGACGCCGTCAAGTACACGGGTGCCGCGTACCTGATCTTCATGGGCGTCCGCCGGCTGCTCTCCCGCGAGGTCGCCGAGCTCGACACCGGCGCGCACACCCCCGACCTGAGCCTGCGCCGCGTCTTCGCACAGGGCGTCGTCGTCAACGTGCTGAACCCCAAGGTGACGCTCTTCCTGTTCGCGTTCCTGCCGCAGTTCGTCGATCCCGCGCGCGGCTCGGAGTCGCTGCAGATCGCGGTGCTCGGTGCGATCTTCGTGACGATCGGCCTCGCCAGCGACACCACCTACGCGATCATCGCCGGCACGGCGGCCGAGTGGCTGCGCAAGAAGCGCCGCTTCGCTCGCATGCAGCGCTACGTCGCCGGCACCGTGTTCATCGGGCTCGGCGTCACGGCGGCGCTCACGGGCAGCGCGCGCAGGGGCTGAGCGGGGCGCTTCGCCCGAGCGCCGGGGGTGTGCTTCGGCACGAATCTGGCGCACTCCCGCGATCGGGTACCGCGTACCCTCGAAGCATGGATATTCCGCCCCGGCCCGATGCCTTCGACCTACCGCCGGCTACCGTGATAGCCATCCCGGCGGCGGGGCTCACCGCGTACCGTCTGACACGCAGCTCACGGCCGTCAGAGATCGACTTTCGCCCGAGCAGCCAGGCGCGCGCCTCACTCGCAGGCTGGCCTGAGATCCTTCGCTGCGGCGTCTCGATGTTCACGACCGTCGCCGATGCGCGGAACGTGCGGCAGAGGAGAACGTCGCGTATCGCCGCCGTGACGCTCCTCCCCGGGAAGGGAGTTCACGTCGCACGGACAGGCCGAACGCCCGGCCACCTGACCGTCTGGGCGTCGCCAGGCGCTCTCATCGGCGCGCTGGCGATGGTGCCGGAGATTCCCTAGACTGCCCCATATGTTCATCCTGCTGGAACTCGACAACGCCAACGTCCTCGGTGAGTTCGACGACTGGCGGCTCGCCGAGGCCGCTCTCGCCCGGGTGGTCGGCGACGACCTCGCCGCCGCCCACGCGCTTGGCGTGATCGAGCTCGACGAGGACGGTAACACCGTGGGCGACATCATCGTCAGCCCGCTGGTTGCTTGACCACTTCACCGCCTCCCCCTTCCCTTCGTGG
>JANXXF010000379.1 GCA_025350775.1 Actinomycetes bacterium | reverse complement strand
GCGATCCCTGCGACGTCACCGCCGACGTCACCGCCGCGCCCGCCGCCGCCGCGGCGAGCCCGGCCGCGGCCAGCGTGCCGGCCCGCAACCGCGTCACCGTGTGGCGCTTCCCTGGCTGCGCCGAGAACGTCGAGTACGAATACATCTTCTCCGGGTGCGAGCTCTGATCGACCCGCAGAAGGCGGCGGTCGGGTGTCGGGCAGGGGATTTTGCCTTGCCTCCCGCAGCAGGATTCACTGCCGGGTACCTGACCGCCGCGACGGCCGCCTTCCTCGGCGGTCGCCGGTTCAAGCTGGGCCCGAGCGAATCTCGCCTCGGGCCCGGACCGGTTTCCGGGGCTCTAGGGCTAGCTGATCGTGCCGGCCGGCCGGCTGTCCAGGGCGCCGCCTGGGACGCAGTCGGGCGACCAGTACTCCGGCTGGCTCGTCCGCATCGGCGAGTAGATCCGCTCGTAGAAGAACTGGGCGATCGCGAGCGCGTCGGACGGCGAGGCTCCGAGCTCGACCGCCGCGGCGGGCAGCCACTGCATCCCGAGACAGTTCGCCTTCGCCTCGGCCGCCTGATCGCCGACCGGAACCCCTTGCGCGGTGACGCCGCCGATCACGCCGGAGAGGTGGACGGACTCATGCGTGAGCGTGAGGATCGCGGAGGCGAAGGCGGAATAGTCGCTCCAGTAGGAAAACGGCATGTCTGCCGCCCGCCTGTTGCCGGCTGCGTAGCAGGGGACAGGTGGCCCGGCCGGGCCGCGCGGCGCGGTAGCGATGGCCGTCGCGGTCGACCTACGCACGGCGCTCCCTCCCTTGGCGTGCACCAGCAGCGGCCGGCGCACGGTTGCGCGGCCCGTTCGGACGACGATCTCCGCTGGGGCCGAAACCGGGGCTGGGATTGCGGCTGGGGTCGGCGAGCATTGCGTCGGCTTCGTCGTCGCGACGGCGAACTGCTGGAGACGCAGGCAGACCTGCGGTGCGAGGTGCGCCACGCTGTCGGCGGAGGCGGGGCCGGTCGGCACGCCGTTCTGCACGTCGAAGTGCACGAGCACGTAGCCGAGCGTGCCGGGCTGGTCGCCGATCTGCCGCATCTGTGCGTTCCAGTCGTCCTGGCTGCTGCACTGGACGCTGACGGCGGGGTTGTGCGCGATCGTGCGGGCGATCTGCGTTGCCAGCAGCTCGAGCGGCGACTGGTGCTCGGCCGACGCCCACGGCAGGCCCGCGCTGTCGGGGATGGGGGCGGTGTCGGCGTACGCGGCCGTGGTCGCGGCGCCGCTGACAAGTACCGCGACGAGCGCGACGAGCACGACGAGCATCCTCCGCGGGAGGTCGTGCAGGCGGCTCGGCACACGCATTCGTCCGCCGGGGCGTCCTGGCGGATACGAAGCGGCGCTCCTGGTGGTCCGGAGGCTGCCGGTCAGGAGTCGGCGCACCGTCGAATTGCCGCACGGGCAGTACGCCGCCAGGCGGGAACTCGGGTCGTCCTTGCGACTTTCAACACTCTGTGCGGTAAACGCAAGTTGATCGCGAATTGTTCCCGGCTGCGTCGGCGCCTCGGCGGCAACGGCGTCCCGGCCGGCGTCCCGGCCGGCGACACGCGGTGTTCGGCATGACCCCGCAGCTGGATTCGTCGATGCCCACGGCGCGCCCGTCGGTGGCAGATCTGACCGCCGTCTGGGATGCGGGCTTCGAGCTCCTGCAGCGGTTCGGCGCGCGCGAGGGGCACGCCCGCGTTCCGCGCGACTCCCGCGACGGCGACTTCCGGCTCGGCACCTGGGTGGATACGCAGCGCGCCGCTTTCCGGCACGGTCGCATCGACGCCGCCCGGGTGGAGCAGCTCGAGGCCCTGCCGGGCTGGACGTGGACGGTGCTGGTCAACGCCTGGGAGAACGGGTTCGAGCACCTGACGAGCTACGTCGACGGGCACGGCGACGCCCTCGTCCCCCGCCGTCACGCCTCAGAGGACGGCTACCACCTCGGCCTCTGGGTCGCCGCGCAGCGGATCGCGTTCAGAAACGGTCGCCTCGAGGCGACGCGGGCGACGCGGCTTGCAGCGCTCCCCGACTGGAGCTGGGCCCGTAACCGGGACGCCTGGGAGCGGGGGCTCGGGCAGTTGGCCCTCTATGTCGCCCGGGAGGGGCACGCCAACGTCCCGTGCAAGCACCGCGAAGGGGAGTATGGGCTTGGCGGCTGGGTCAACGCGCAGCGCTCCAGCTTCTGGGCGGGCGAGCTTCAAGTCGAGCGGGCGGCGAGCCTGGCGGCGACGCCGGGCTGGACCTGGGACGCCCTGGACGCCGGCTGGGAGTCCGGCTTCGCGCACCTCGAGCACTACATCGAGCGGAACGGGCATGCTCGCGTCCCCCGGCGCCACACCGAGATGGGCTTCCAGCTCGGCACCTGGGTGGCGCGAGAGCGAATGAAGTGGGAGTCAGGGCGACTCGACCCGAAACGCGCAGACCGGCTCGCGTGCCTCCCGGGCTGGGCGCCCATGGGCCCGCCGATCAGGCGGCTGGAGGCGGTGGATCAAGTCGGCCCCGCGAGAGGTTAGGTCCGGGGTGGAGACGCTCCTCGTCGCTACACGCGAGCGGCGCGCCGCGTCAGCCCGGCCACGGCGGCCAGCCCCTCCTCGCCGAGGTCGATCGTGAACTCGTTGACGTAGAGCGCGATGTGGGCGTCGCAGACCTCGTCGGACAGCTCCTGGGAGTGGGCGCGGATGTACTCGCGCGACGCCTCCGGGTGCGCGTAGGCGTACTTGACCGACGCGCGGATCGCGCTCTCGGCGGAGGCGCCGGTGGCGTCGCCCAGGTCGCGGCGGGCGACGATCGCGCCGAGCGGGATCGGCAGGCCGGTCTCGCCCTCCCACCAGTCGCCCAGGTCGGCGACGAGCTCGAGCCCGTGGTCGCGGTAGGTGAAGCGGCTCTCGTGGATGATCAGACCGGCGTCGACCTCGCCGCTCGCGACCGCTGCGAGGATCCGGTCGTAGCGGATCTCGACCAGGTCGCCCAGGGCGGGCGCGGCGAGCGAGAGCAGCAGGTACGCGGTGGTCTCGCGGCCGGGGATCGCGATGCGCCCGGCGGCTGCCTCGGCGAGGGTCAGTGGCTCGCGCGCGACGACGAGCGGGCCACAGCCGCGGCCGAGTGCCGAGCCGGA
>JANXXF010000374.1 GCA_025350775.1 Actinomycetes bacterium | reverse complement strand
CGGTCTGCAGGCGGGTGCCCGCGCGCACGAGGTGGTGATGCACGGCCGCCACGGCGAGCGCTGCCGGGATGCCGACGCGCGTCGGCCCGACGGCCCGGTCGGAGAGGATCAGGATGTTGACGCCGCTCGCGAGCGCCTCGTCGGCGTCGCGGAACACCCGCTCGAGGGCCTGCTCCAGGCCGGCCGGCCCCTCGGCGACGGGCCACGTCACGTCGATCGTGTGCGACCTGAAGATCGCCGAGTCGACCTGGCGCAGCCTTTCGAGCTCGGAGTCGAGCAGGATCGGGTTGTCGATCACCAGCTGGCGCGCGTGCGCCGGCGTCTCGTCGAGCAGGTTGCGCTCGCTGCCGACGCTCGCCTGCACGCTCATCACGACCGCCTCGCGGATCGAGTCGACCGGCGGGTTCGTCACCTGCGCGAACAGCTGCTTGAAGTAGGAGTAGAGCTGCGGCTTGCGGTCGGAGAGCACGGCGAGCGGCGAGTCGTTGCCCATCGAGCCGACGGCCTCCTCGGCGTTCCGCGCGAGCGGCGCGAGGATGACCTTCATGTCCTCCTGCGAGTAGCCGAACGCGATCTGGCGGCGGCGCAGCGGCTCGGTCGGCGCGGGCGCGGGGCGCGGCGCGGGCAGGTCGGAGGCGTGCACGACTTCCTGCTCGTACCACTGCGCGTACGGCCGGCGGGTCGCGATCTCCTGCTTGATCTCGGCGTCGTCGACGATGCGGCCGCGGTCGAGGTCGACCAGGAAGAGCTTGCCGGGCTGCAGGCGGCCCTTGCGCAGGATGTTCTCGGCCGGGATGTCGAGCACGCCGGCCTCCGAGGCGAGCACGACCCAGCCGTCCTTCGTCTCCAGCCAGCGCCCGGGGCGCAGGCCGTTGCGGTCGAGCGTCGCGCCGATCAGGCGGCCGTCCGTGAACGCGACGGCGGCGGGCCCGTCCCAGGCCTCCATCAGGCACTGGTGAAAGGCGTAAAAGCCCTTCAGCTCGGAGGGGATGTCGTCGCGGCTGTGGTAGGCCTCGGGGATCATCATCATGATCGCGTGCGGCAGCGAGCGGCCGGCGAGCACGAGCAGCTCCAGGACGTTGTCGAACATCGCCGAGTCGGAGCCGCCGGGCAGCACGACCGGCAGCACCTTGCGCAGGTCGTCGCCGAACAGCTCGGAGGCCAGCTGCGACTCGCGGGCGCGCATCCAGTTGACGTTGCCGCGCAGCGTGTTGATCTCGCCGTTGTGCGCGATCATGCGGAACGGGTGCGCGAGCTCCCAGCTGGGAAAGGTGTTGGTCGAGAAGCGCGAGTGCACGAGGGCGAGGGCGCTCTCGAGGCGCGGGTCGCGCAGGTCGGGGAAGTAGCCCGACAGCTGCGGCGAGGTGAGCATGCCCTTGTAGACGAGCGTGCGGGCCGAAAAGCTGGGGATCGCGAGGTCGGGACCGGCAGCCTGCTCGGCCACGCGGCGGATGACGTAGAGCTTGCGCTCGAACGCCTCCGGGTCGGCGGCGAGCGCCGGGGAGGCGGCGACGATCAGCTGCCGGATGTGCGGCGCGTTCTCGTTCGCGGTCGTGCCCACGTGGGCGTCGTCGACCGGGACGTCGCGCCAGGCGACGACCGACTGGCCCTCGGCGACGACGGTCTCCTCGAGCAGGCGCTCGAGCTGCGCGCGGCGCGCAGCGTCGCGGGGGAGGAAGCAGACGCCGACGCCGTAGGCGCCGCGCGCGGGGAGGGCGTCGCCGAGGAGGCTGCGGAAGAAGCCGTCCGGCAGCTGCATGAGGATGCCGGCGCCGTCGCCGGTGTTGGCGTCGGCACCGGCTGCGCCGCGGTGCTCGAGGTTCTCGAGCGCGGTCAGCGCGCGCTGGACGGCCTCGTGCGACGGCACGCCGTCGAGGCGCGCGACGAAGGCGACGCCGCAGGCGTCATGCTCGAAGGAGGGGTCGTACAGCCCGACGGGGCTGGCAGGGCGCTGTCTCATGCTACGAGCCTCCCGCGTGTGTGGTGGGGCGCGCTAGTCCGGCGAAGCGGGAGGGCCAGGTGGCCGGCTAGCGCGATCGAGGGCGCGAGCGCTTTACGGCCGTAGCGGCCGTGACCGGCTTCTTCTGTGCGCGCGCTCCGTTCATGCGCCGGGAACAGTAGCGAACCGGAGCCACAATGCACAAATATTCAGTGACTATGCGTCGAGTATGCAGTCGGCCCAGCGTGCGCGACGAGCTGCCGCGGGTCGCTCGGCCCGCCGGATGTGTAGCTGGCGTTGCGAAAGGTATGGAATCGGCCGGGGTCGGCGGTTCAGGGAGTCACTACGGCTACAAGAGTGGAATGCAGCGGCGATCGCGTCCACTTTTCTCTCCGTCGCCGGGACGGAGCGTTGCGACGCGGGGCGCTGCCGAGCGTCGGCCTGGTGCCGGGCCCGGCCGCGTCGGGCTCGTCCTGCTGCTCGCGCTTCTGCTCATCGTCGCGGCCAGTGCGGCCTTCGCCGTATCTTCCGCCCCCGGCTCCGCCCGGCTTGCCGTCGTTCGCAGCACGGGTCACGCGACGATCCAGACAGGCGTCTCGCCCGTGCTCTCGCCACACCCGGCGGGCACGCTCCCGGCACGCGTTCAGAATGCAGCCGCGGTTGCGCTGCCGGGTGGCGCTGCGTTGCTGATCGGCGGCCTTACCGTGGCCGATACGTCGAGTGCCGACATCGTCAGGGTGAGCGCCACCAGCGGCGGCACCGTGGCCGCCCGCCGCATCGGCCGCCTGCCACGCGCGCTCCACGACGCCGCGGCGGTGCGTATCGGGCGCTACGCGTACCTGCTCGGCGGCGGCGACGGGGTCGCGCAGCACGACGAGATCCTGCGCATCGACCCGGCGAGCGGCGCCGTCACTCAGGCGGGCCGCCTCCCTGCGCCGAGCTCCGACCAGGCGGCCGCCGCGATCGGCGACAGCGCGTACGTCGTGGGCGGCTACACCGGGACACGCTGGCTCGACACGGTGGTCGCCTGGCGCCCCGGAGGCGTGGCGCGCGTCGTCGCCCACCTCCCCTTTGCCGTCCGCTACGCGGCCGTCGCCGCCGCGAGCGGGAAGCTGGTCGTGGCGGGCGGCTCGCTCGAGTCGGGCGCCGCCTCCGACGCCGTTTTCGTCGTCGATCCGGTGACGGGCACTGTCACGCGCGGCGGCCGCCTGCCCGCGCCGCTCACCCATGCGGGCGCCGCGTCGCTGCGAGGCGTTGCGGTAATCGTCGGCGGCCGCGGGTCGAGCAAGTCACAGCGCAGCGCCCGCATTCTCGCTATCACGGTTGCGGGCCGGGTGTCGGCGGCGGGGAGCCTCCGCACGGAGCTCTCCGACGAGTCCGTCGTTGCCACGGGGACAGGCCTGCTGGTCGCGGGCGGCGCCACGGTGTCTGGGGCGACTGCCGCGCTGACCCTCCTCTCGCCCCGGGTGGCGCGCGTCCCCGCCGCCGCGCCGGGCCGCGCCCTCGCGCCGACCCACGCCACCGCGCCGACCCACGCCACCGCGGCCGGCCGGTTGAACATCTATGCGGCCGACGGCACGAACATGCTCACCGGCGCCGCCCGCCACGCCCTCCCGCGCATCTACGTCCCGAACAGCATGAGCAACACCGTCGACGTGATCGACCCGGACACCCGCCGGATCGTCTCGCACTTCGTCGTCGGCCGGCTGCCGCAGCACATCACCCCGTCCTGGGATCTGCGGACGCTCTACGTGCTCAACGACAAGGGCAACACCCTCACCCCGATCGACCCGCGTACCGCGAAGCCCGGCACGCCGATCCCGGTCGACGACCCGTACAACCTGTACTTCACCCCCGACGGCCGCTTCGCGATCGTCGTCGCCGAGCGCCTCCACCGGCTCGACTTCCGCGACCCGCACACCTTCGCGCTGCGCCACTCGCTGCACGTGCCGTGCGCCGGCGTCGACCACATGGACTTCTCGGCCAACGGCCGCTACCTGATTGCCAGCTGCGAGTTCTCTGGGATCATGCTCAAGGTCGATGTCCGCAAGCAGCAGGTGCTCGGCACGCTCAACCTGCCGGATGGCTCCCGCGGGATGCCGCAGGACGTGAAGCTCTCGCCCGACGGCAGGGTCTTCTACGTCGCCGACATGATGGCGAACGGCCTCTGGGAGATCGACGGCTCGCGCCTCAAGGTGATCGGCTTCCTGCCCACCGGCAGAGGCGTCCACGGGCTCTACCCGAGCCGCGACGCGAAGCTGCTCTATGCGACCAACCGGAGCGAGGGGTCGGTGTCCGTGATCTCGTTCGCGACGCGGCGCGTCGTGGCGAAGTGGCGGCTCCCTGGTGGCGGCAGCCCGGATATGGGCGGCGTCTCGGCTGACGGAAAGGTGCTCTGGCTCTCCGGGCGCTACAGCGGCGTCGTCTACGCGCTCTCGACCGCGAACGGCCGCCTGCTGGCGAAGATCCGGGTCGGCTCGAGCCCGCACGGCCTGAGCGTGTGGCCCCAGCCGGGGCGCTACTCGCTCGGTCACACGGGCATTCTGCGCTGACGAAGTCGCGATCGCGGCCGCGAATGTGTAGTTCCCATTACGTGTGCCTAAGAGTTGCCTGATTCGGCGCCTCGGCCGGGCGCGACGCCTGTAGAACAGGTGAGGTGTCCGCCGCCCCGCCCGTCGCAGCCCGCGGCCTCGTCAAGCAGTACGGCGAGATCAAGGCCGTCGACCACGTCGACCTGACCGTCGAGGCGGGTGACATCTACGGCTTCCTGGGCCCGAACGGCGCCGGCAAGACGACGGCGATGCGGATGATGCTGGGGCTACTGCGGCCGGACGAGGGCGCCGTCGAGCTGTTCGGGCGCGACCCGCAGCACGGGGCGCCGGCGGCGCTGGCAGGCGTGGCCGGCTTCGTCGAGACGCCGCGCTTCTACTCGTATCTCAGCGGGCGCAAGAACCTCGAGCTGCTCGCTGCCTTCGACGGCGGCGACGCGTCCACGCGCATCGCTGCGGTGCTCGAGCGCGTTGAGCTGAGCGGCCGCGCGAAGGACAAGGTCGGCAACTACTCGCAGGGGATGCGGCAGCGGCTCGGTCTCGCCGCGGCGCTGCTGCGCGACCCGCGCCTGCTGATCATCGATGAGCCGACGAACGGCCTCGACCCCGGCGGCATCCGTGACATGCGTGACATGATCAAGCAGCTCGCCGCGCAGGGGATGACGATCCTGCTGTCGAGCCACCTGCTGGCCGAGGTCGAGGAGCTGTGCACGCGGGTCGCCATCATCCGTAACGGCTGCGTCGTCTACGAGGGCGCGCTGGCGGACTTCCACGCCCGGGCGACGCCGCGCTACCGGCTGCGCACGACCGACCAGGCCCGCGCCCGCGACATCGTCGCCGCCACGCTCGGCGCCGTGGCGGGATCTCCCGGCGCGGCGGGGGCCGCCACTGTCGAGCTCGAGCCCGACGGCTCGCTCGTGTTCGCGACCGACGAGGCGGCGGCGATCGCGCTGTCGCGGCGCCTCGTCGAGGCGGGGCTCGGCATCGCGGCCCTGGTTCCCGAGGCGACGACGCTGGAGGAGCTCTTCTTCGAGCTGACCGAGGGCGCGCCCCCCGCCGCCGCC
>JANXXF010000190.1 GCA_025350775.1 Actinomycetes bacterium | reverse complement strand
GGGCGGCTCTCGCCGCCCTCGCCTGCACTGCTTCGAAACCGGATGCGGTGGCGCTAGCGCCGGCCGCCGCCGCCGCCGCGCCCACGGTCGCGGTCGCCGCCACGCGGGCGGTCGCCCTCGGGCCGCGGCTCGCGCACCGGGGCATCCTTCGCCCGCTCGATCAGCGTCTCCGGCGAGATGAGCACGCCGTCCTCGTGTTTGGCGACGAGCTTGAGGCCGATGCGGCCGCGCTGCTTGTCCACCTCGACCACGATGACGTCGAGGATGTCGCCCTGGCTGATGACGTCCTCGATGTGCGCGACGCGGCCGGGGCCGACGTTCGACACGTGGAGGAGTCCGTCGGTGCCCTTCTTCAGCTCGACGAACGCACCGAAGTCGGTCGTCTTAGCGACCTTGCCGGTGTACTCGTCGCCGGCCTCGGGCTCGCGGGTGAGCGCCTGGATCGCTGCGATCGCCGCAGCCGACTTGGTGCCGTCGGTGGCGTAGATCAGGATCGTGCCGTCGTCCTCGATGTCGATCTGCACCTCGTAGTCGGCCTCGAGGCTGCGGATCATCTCGCCGCCCTTGCCGATGACCATGCCGATCTGATCCTGCTTCACCTTGGTCGAGGAGATGCGCGGTGCGTGCTCGGCGAGCTCCTCGCGGTGCTCCGGGAGCACGGCGAGCATGTTGTCGAGGATCGAGTTGCGCGCTCGCTTCGCCTGCTGCAGGGCGGAGGTCATGATCTCCCGCGTGACGCCGGTGATCTTGATGTCCATCTGCAGCGCGGTGATGCCGGCCCGCGTGCCCGCGACCTTGAAGTCCATGTCACCGAGGTGATCCTCGGCGCCCTGGATGTCGGTCAGCACGACGTGGTCGTCGCCCTCCTTGACCAGGCCCATCGCGATACCCGCGACCGGCGCCTTGATCGGCACGCCCGCGTCCATCAGCGCGAGGGTCGAGCCGCACACCGAGCCCATCGACGACGAGCCGTTCGACTCGAGCGTCTCCGAGACGAGGCGGATCGTGTAGGGGAACTCCTCCGGCGACGGGATGACCGCCTCGAGGGCCCGCTGCGCGAGGGCGCCGTGGCCGATGTCGCGGCGCTTCGGGCCGCGCATGAAGCCCGTCTCCCCGACCGAGAACGGCGGGAAGTTGTAGTGGTGCATGAAGCGGCGCTCGTTCTCCAGCGACAGGTCGTCGATGCGCTGGCCCTCCTTGGCGGTGCCGAGGGTGAGCAGCGTCATGATCTGCGTCTGGCCACGGGTGAAGAGGGCCGAGCCGTGCGTGCGCGGCGAGACCGAGACCTCGCAGGTGATCGGGCGGATCTCCTCGGTCTTGCGGCCATCCGGCCGGACGCCGGCGACGATCTTCTTGCGGACGATGTCCTTGTACGCGCCGTCGGCGGCCTTCTTGATGAGGCCCTTGGTGAGCGCGTCCTTGGCGCCGTCCTCGCCGCCGCCCGGGAAGGGCAGCGTGACCTTGTCGATGATCCGCTCTTGCAGCAGCGACCGCTTCGCCGACTTGAGCTCCTTGGAGTCCTGCTCGGCGTCGGTCAGCTCGCGGATGTCCGCGTCGAACTGCTCGCGGACAGCGGCGGACACGGCGGCGTAGCGCTCCTCCTCGAGCACGATGCCGAGCGCGTGCTTCACCTGGGTCAGGCGAAGCATGTCCTCCTCGGTCGACGACATGCTGATCGCCGGGGTAAGCCGGCCGAGCAGATCGTCGACGACGGCTGACGTCTTCGCGAGGCCCTCCGCCTGGATCCTGGCGCGAAACTCGCCGCCGTGCTCGGCCCGCAGCTTCGCGGCGAGCTCGACATCGAGCCACTTCGGCTTGCCTGCCTTCGCGCGGAGCTCCTCCTGCGCGGCGCAGAGCTTGCGGATCTCGGCGTGAGCGATGTCGAGGGCCTCGAGCAGCACGTCCTCGGAGACCTCCTGGGCACCGGCCTCGACCATCGTCAGCGCGTCCTTCGTGCCGACGACGATGAGGTCCATCGTGCACTCCTCGAAGATCTCCGGCAGCGTCGGGTTGACGACGAGCTTGCCGTCGATCAGGCCGACGCGCACCGCGCCGACGGGGCCGAGGAACGGCATCGACGAGACCATCAGCGCAGCGGAGGCGCCGTTGATGCAGAGGATGTCGTGGCCGGTGACCATGTCCGCCGAGAGGACGGTCGCGATGACCTGCACCTCGTTGCGGAAGCCCTTCGGCCACAGCGGCCGGATCGGGCGGTCGATCATGCGGGCGGTGAGGGTGGCACGCTCGGTGGCGCGACCCTCGCGCTTGAAAAAGCCGCCCGGGATCTTGCCCGCGGCGTACATCTTCTCCTCGACGTCGACGGTGAGCGGGAAGAAGTCCGCGCCTTCGCGCGCCTCCAGCCGGCCCTGTGCGGTGGCGAGCACCATGGTGTCGCCCGAGCGGACGAGGACGGCGCCGTCGGCCTGCTTGGCCAGCTTGCCCGTCTCGAAGACCACTTCTGCGCCGCCCACGGTGACACTCACCGTGACGTGGCGCTCAGCGGGATTACTCATATGTCCTCCAATGTTGCGATGTTCTTGGAGGTGGAGGTTTGAGCCAGTCCCGGCGTTGCCGGGCTCGCTCAAACATCCACCTCCCCAGGACGATCAGCCGCGCCTAGCGGCGGAGCCCGAGCTCCTTGATGAGGCTGCGGTAGCCCTCGAGATCGGTGCGCATCAGGTAGTTCAGAAAGCGACGCCGCTGGCCGACCAGCTTGAGCAGGCCACGGCGGGTGTTGTGATCCTTCTTGTGCGTGCGCAGGTGCTCGGTGAGCTCCGTGATGCGCGTCGTGAGCATTGCGATCTGCACCTCGGTCGAGCCGGTGTCCGTCGCGTGACGGCCGTGCTTGCCGATGAGATCCAGCTTCGCTTCCTTGGTCAGAGCCATACAACCTCCTATGTCGTGTCTCCGACGATCCAAGCTCGCCGTGGGAAGCACGCAGGCGGCTGAGATCGTGGTCGAGTGACAGCGTAGCAGCGTGGCAGCGCCGTCACGCGGGGCGGCAGCGCTAGCCCGGGCGGCGGGCCGCGCGCGTGCGGCCGACGTCGAGCGCGATCTGGTCGATCAGGGCCTGCTCGCTCTCGAACACGCGCTCGTCGCGCAGCCGCTCCCACACCTCGACCACCAGGCGCTGGCCGTAGAGGTCACCGGCGAAGTCGAGCAGGAACGCCTCGACGCGCTGCTCGGTGCCGCCGTAGTGCGGGTTCGTGCCGATCGAGACGGCAGCGCGGTACTCGCCCCACTGCCCTGCGTAGATGCCGTGGTGCGGCACGACGAGGTCGGGGATCGGCTGGAGGTTCGCGGTCGGGAAGCCGAGGGTGCCGCCGCGCTGGTCGCCGCCGACGACGATCCCGTCGAGCTCCGGTGGCCGGCCCAGCATCTGGGCGGCAGCAGCGATGTCACCGCTGCGCAGGGCCGCCCGGATCGCGGACGACGAGACGCCAGGCACCTCGGGCGCCTGCACGACCTGGAAGCCGAGCCGGTCGAGCAGCTCGAGATCGCCTTCGCGGCGGTAGCCGAAACGGAAGTCCTCACCGGCGATCACCACCTCCGCGCCGATCCCGCGCAGGTACGTCGCGGCGAACTCCGCCGGGGCGAGCCGAAGCAGCTCCGGCGTGAAGCCGACGAGCAGCGTCGTCTCGATGCCCGCGCCCGCGAGCAGCTCGAGCCGCCGCTCGAGCGTGCTGATCAGGTCGACCCGGTTGCCCAGCGCGACGCGCGGGTGGGGGTCGAAGGTGAGCACGGTCGGCGCGAGGCCCGTGTCGATCGCCGTGCGCACGACCCCCTGGTGGCCGCGGTGGACACCGTCGAACGTGCCGATGGCGACGGCCCGCGGCTGGCGGACTACCTGAACGGGGGCATGCGCGATCCTCACGAGGCAGCGTTCCCCGCGCCCGGGACGGTTCCTGCGGGGAGCCGCGCCAGGGCGTCTTCCACCGCGATGATGCGTTCGGGATCGGCCTCGTCCACGTGGAACGGCCCGACCTCGGTGCGGCGCAGGGTGACGCAGTGGCCGCCGAGCGCGTCGGCGATCGCGCGCACGTACGTACCGGAGCTGACACGCATGTCGAGTGTCACCGTCTCGCCGGTGAATGCGACGACGTCGAGCGAATGCACCGTCGACTGGCGCATCGGCATCTCCACGACGACACCGCGCCGCGCGAGC
>JANXXF010000357.1 GCA_025350775.1 Actinomycetes bacterium | reverse complement strand
GAGGTGGCGACGCCGTGGGCGCCAAGGTCGGCGATCACCTGCTCGCGGTCGATCCCGGGCGCCAGCTTGACGACGTAGACGAACCACGAGCGGACGTGGTCGGCGTCGTCGCGCCACGGCAGCTCGACCCCGTCGATGCCGGCGAGCAGGCTGTGGTAGCGACGGGCGACCTCGTCGCGCAGCTCGAGGATGCGGTCGAGCTTCTCGAGCTGCCCGCTGCCGATGGCGGCGCGGATGTCGTCGATGCGGTAGTTGTAGCCGAGGTAGGCATGATCGAGCCAGCCGCCGCCGTCGGCGCGGCCCTGGTTGCGCAGGCTCTTCAGCAGCTTCCAGGTGCGCTCGTCGAAGGTCGTGACCATGCCGCCCTCGCCCGTCGTGATCTGCTTGTTGGGGTAGAAGGCCCAGACGGCGTCCTGGCCGTGCGCGCCGAGGTTGCGGCCCTTGTAGCGGGCGCCGAGCGCCTCGCAGGAGTCGTCGATGAAGGCGAGCCCGTGCCGGTCGGCGAGGGCGCGCAGCTCGTCGAGCTCGCACGGGTAGCCGAAGATGTCGACGGCGACGATCGCCTTGGTGCGCGGCGTGATCGCAGCCTCGACGGCGGCGGGATCCATGTTCAGGGTGTTCGGGTCGATGTCGGCGAACACCGGCGTTGCGCCCTCGTAGAGAAAGCAGTTGGCCGACGCCGCGAACGAGAACGGCGAGGTGATCGCCTCGTCGCCGGGCTCGAGGCCGGCGAGCACGCACAGCAGGTGGAGGCCGGCGGTGCCGCTCGATACGGCAGCCGCGTAGGGCGCGCCGACGGCGGCGGCGAACTGCTCCTCGAAGCGGTCGATCGCCGGGCCGAGCGAGAGCCGCCCCGAGCGGAGCACCTCCAGCACGAGCTCCTCCTCGCGCGCGTCGACGTACGCCGCGCTGAGCGGGATCGAGCGGACGGCCGGGCTCGCGCTGCTCACGCGCGGGCGCGCGCTGCGACGTAGTCGAGCCAGCCGTCGTACTTCGAGACCCGCCCGTGGACGGTGTCGAGGTACAGCTTCTGGATCGCCTTCGTCACCGGGCCGGGATCGCCGATCTCGAGGTCGTCGACCGCACGCAGCGGCGTCACCTCGGCGGCGGTGCCGGTCATGAAGATCTCGTCCGCGAGGTAGAGGTCGGTGCGGATGAGGTTCTTCTCGAGCACCGTGTAGCCGAGGTCGCGCGCGATCGTGGTGATCGCATGCCGCGTGAGCCCCGGCAGGATCGACACCTGGAGGTCGGGCGTGTAGATGACCCCATCCTTGACGACGAAGATGTTCTCGCCCGGGCCGTCGGCGACGTAGCCGTGCTCGTTGAGCAGGATCGCCTCGCGGTAGCCACCACGCTGGGCCTCGGTGGTGGCCAGCATCGAGTTGAGGTAGACGCCGGTGGCCTTGGCGACGTGCGGGATGACGTTCGGCCCGATCCGCTGCCACGAGGAGATCTTCGCCGTGATGCCCTGCTCGAGCGCCTCCGGGCCGAGGTAGGTGCCCCACGGCCAGCAGAGGATGGCGACGTCGACCGGGTTGCTCTGGGCGGCGACGCCGAGCTCGCCGTAACCGCGGTAGGCGATCGGCCGGATGTAGCACTCGTCGATGTTGTTCGCCGCGACGAGCTCGTGCGTCGCGGCGACGAGCTCGTCGACCGAGTACGGGATGTCCATGTAGAGCAGGCGCGCCGAGTTGTGGAGGCGCTGCATGTGATCGGCGAGGCGGAAGACGGCGGGGCCGCGCTCGGTGTCGTAACAGCGGATGCCCTCGAATACGCCCGAGCCGTAGTGGAGGCCGTGGGTTGCGACGTGGATCGTGGCGTCTGCCCAGTCCACGAACTCACCGTTCATCCAGATCTTCTCGGTCTCGCGCATGTCCGAATGGTATCGAGCTAGGCGATGTCCTGCGAGATGTCCGCCGTGACTGCGCGCGCTAGGCGGAACAGCTCGGCCGGGGCGATGCCGGCCATGTAGTGGATCGAGCCGGCGCCGATCCAGACCTGGGCGTGCGTCAGCAGCAGCCGGTCGCCGATGACGCGCTCGACGCGCTTGAGCGGGAACGGTGCGACGGCCCCGGGCGGGAAGCCGGTGACATGGAGCACCTCGCCGCCCTTCGCGACACGCGCGCGCGCGACACTGGCGGCCTTCGCCACCTTGCCGAGGTCGGCGCGGCGGTCGCCGGGCACGAGGGCCAGCACGTACAGGTCGCCGCAGTCGAACAGCAGCGACTTGACGATCTGCTCGAGGCCGCAGCCAATGGCGCCGGCGGCGTCCTGGGCGGTCGGCGTCGGCGTGGTGAACTGCTCGATCCGCGCCTCTGCCCCGTTCTCGCGGATGAACCGCGCGACGCGCTCGACAGGCTCGGGAAGCGGGCGGATGCTCACCGGCGTCCGCTCGTCCGCTCAGCCCAGCTCGATGAAGCGGACGTCCTCGAACCCTTCCGCCTGGACGCGGGTGACGAGCTCCGCGGGCACCTCGCCGTCGATGGTGAGCGCCATCAGCGCGCGGCCGCCCTGCTCGTTGCGCGAAACGCCCATCTGGCCGATGTTGACGCCGGCCTCGCCGAAGAGCGTGCCCACGAGCCCGATGATGCCTGGCCGGTCGGCGTACTGGAAGAACGCCATCCGCGGCTCGAGCTCGATCTCGAGGTGGAAGCCGAGCGCGCCCGAGAGCCAGGGCCGGTCGTCGGCGCCGACGGTGGTGCCGGCGACCGCGACCTCGCGGCCGTCGACGGCGACGGTGACGCGCAGCTCACGCTGGAAGCGGGCGCGGGCACCGCGCTCCTCGGAGACGCTGATGCCGCGCTCGGCGGCGACGAGCTGCGCGTTGACGACGTTGACCGGCTGGTCGGTGCGGCCCTGCAGCGCGCCGTGCAGTGTCGCCAGGGTGAGCAGGCGCGTGTCGTGCTCGGCGAGCTCACCGAGGTAGGCGACGGTGATGCGGTCGGCGCGGCCGCCGGCCAGCTCCATCGCCAGCCGCCCGAGCTGCTGGGCGAGCGGGACGTACGGGGCGAGCAGCCTCAGGTCGTCGGCGCCGACGACTGGGATGTTGACCGCGTTGGTGACGACGTCGCCCTCGAGCGCCGCGGCGACCTGTTGCGCGACGATGACGCCGGCGCGATCCTGCGCCTCGTCGGTGGAGGCGGCAAGGTGCGGCGTGACGACAATGTTGGGGATGTGCAGCAGCGGGCCGTCGTACGGCTCCCTGGAGAAGACGTCGAGGCCGGCGCCGGCGACCTTGCCGGACTCGAC
>JANXXF010000349.1 GCA_025350775.1 Actinomycetes bacterium | reverse complement strand
GCAGGCGGCGGCGCGCAGGCTCAGCCCACGCTCGAGGCGCAGCCGCCGGATGCGCGTGCCGATCGTGCCGGTGTTGCTGTCGTGCTGCTCGCTGGTCATCGACATCTCCGGTCGTATATTCGCCTGAAATAGGCCGCACGTCAACACGTCTATCGACTTTTGTATTCGAGGCCAGTAGCCTCCCCCGTGTCTGAGCGT
This sequence comes from Actinomycetes bacterium, assembly GCA_025350775.1. Lineage (GTDB taxonomy): Bacteria > Actinomycetota > Thermoleophilia > Gaiellales > Gaiellaceae > CANFDS01. The sequence continues at coordinate 1,969 of JANXXF010000349.1, read as the reverse complement.
GGCCGTCCGGCCTCGCCCCCGTCCCTCATAGGAGGCCCCAGTGCTGAAGTTCGTTCCCCTCTTCGCCGTCGCGGCGTTGTCGTTTGCCGCTGTCCTCGTCGGCTCCGCGGGCTGGGGACCCTGACGACGTTGGCGCCGGTTCGTGGGCACATCGTCGTTCGGCCACGGCCGCAAAGTGTGCGAAATGCATGTGGACAGCTCGTCGTGTCATCCCTGACTGGAGGAATTGCAATGCGTCGCATCGTTCTGCTCGTCGCTCTCTCGGTTGCCTCGTTCTCGGCTGTCGTCTTCGGCGGCTCCGCCGGCTGGGGCCCGTAGTCGTGGCCGCGCTCGCGCTGCTCGTCGGCTCTGCCGGCTGGGGCCCGTAACCGTCGCGCGCTCGGGTGGGGGCCTGGTCTGGCTGGGCTCTCGCCCGCCGCTGCGTCGGCGTTGACCGGCTGACTCTAGAATCGCGGGATGCCCCCCGTCTTCACGCCGCTGCCGGCGGTGCCCGATCACCCCACTCTCGAGCGCGCTGTCCTCGAGATCTGGCGCGGTGAGGGCACCTTCGAGGAGCTCCGCGCTGCCAACGCCGACGGTCCGCGTTGGAGCTTCATCGACGGCCCCATCACGGCCAACAAGAAGATGGGCGTCCACCACATGTGGGGGCGTACGCTCAAGGACGTCTTTCAGCGCTACAAGGCGCTGAACGGCTACCACCAGCGCTATCAGAACGGCTACGACTGCCAGGGCCTGTGGGTCGAGGTCGGCGTCGAGCGCGAGCTCGGGCTCAACTCCAAGCAGGAGATCGAGGAGTACGGGCTCGCCGAGTTCGCACGCCGCTGCCGCGACAAGGTTGCCTGGTCGGCCGGTGAGATCACCAAGCAGTCGCAGCGTCTCGGCATGTGGATGGACTGGGGCAACGACTACTTCACCTTCAGCGACACGAACATCGAGTACATCTGGCGCTTTCTCAAGGTCGTGCACGAGCGGGGCCTGCTCTTCACCGGCCATCGCGCGACCGAGTGGTGCCCGCGCTGCGGCACGTCGATCTCGCAGCACGAGCTGCACGGCTACTTCCACGACAAGACCGACCCGTCGCTGTTTGTGCGCTTCCCCCTGAAGGAGCGCCACGGCGAGGCGCTCGTGATCTGGACGACGACCCCGTGGACGCTGCCGGCGAATATCGCGGCGGCCGTCAATCCGACTGCGGAGTACGGCCGGCTGGCGAACGGCGACTGGGTCGCGGTCGCGCGCTACCCGGAGGAGACGTTCGTCGCGCGGGCGCAGGGCAGCGAGCTCGTCGGCCTCGCCTACACCGGGCCGTTCGACCACCTGCCGTCCGCCGAGGGCATCGAGCATCGCGTCATCCCGTGGGACGAGGTGTCGCTGGAGGACGGCAGCGGCATCGTCCATATCGCGCCTGGCTGCGGCGGCGAGGACTTCGAGCTGTCCAAGCTGCACGCATTGCAAATCCTCGCGCCGATCGACGAGGCCGGCCGCTTCCTGCCGGAGTACGGCTGGCTGCACGGCCTCTCGACGGTCGAGGCGAAAGACCAGCTCATCGGCGACCTCCACGAGCGCGGCCTGCTCGTCCAAGCCGGTGAGATCGTCCACCGCTACCCGTTCTGCTGGCGCTGCGAGACGCCGCTCGTCTTCCGGCTGACCGACGACTGGTTCATCGGCGCCGACTCGGTGCGGCAGCAGCTGCTCGACGCGAACGCCACCGTCGAGTGGATTCCCGAGTACTTCGGCAAGCGCATGGACGACTGGCTGCGCAACCTCGCCGACTGGAACATCTCGCGCAAGCGCTACTTCGGGCTGCCGCTGCCGTTCTACCCGTGCTCGTGCGGGCACCTCACTGTGATCGGCTCGCGCGCCGAGCTCGAGGAGCGCGCGACCGCCGGCCTCGACGGGCTGGAGGAGCTGCACCGCCCGTGGATCGACGGCGTCACGATCCGCTGCGAGAGCTGCGGCGCCGACGACGTCC
>JANXXF010000297.1 GCA_025350775.1 Actinomycetes bacterium | reverse complement strand
TGGTGCGGGTTGTCAGCCAGCAGCTCTACACATCGCGCGATGGCAGCCCTCAAGCGAGGCTCCTTGCCACGCGCATCGCGCTTGAAGCGCGGAGGAACTACGATCTCGGGCGTAGCGGCCCTAGTCCTCGTCGTCTAGCAGCCAAGCTGCCGCCGAAGCACCGTCCGGAAACGTGCGGCCCTGTCCCTCGGATAGCTCGCCAAGCGCCTCATGTTCCCCGTCTTGCCACTTGCGCGTCCAGTAGTAGAGCTGCTGCCGCGGGACAAAGAGCGGGACCACACGCTGCGACGGGCTAGTGCTCACGCTTTCGACCCCGGGGAACACCCTGGGTGCCGCCGGAGAATTCTCAAGGGGGATGAGTTCAAAGGTTGTCATCGGCGCGGATCTCCTGGTCTCAGTCTGGACGCTCGGTCGCACTGATCGAGACTAGCTTCTAGCACGGCCACCAACTCTCGCACCCGGTCTCGTGACAGACTCAATCGTGCAATCGGCTTGACTTGCAAGAACTCAAGGTTGGACACCTGCTCTGCCAATTCGGCCGGCGTCCCGCTCAATGCGGGCGGCGTCACCTGGCCAGCGGAGAAGATGAACGTCGAGAGGTCGTTGTCGAACTGGCACATGAGGGCATTCGCAAACATGATCGGCACGTCCTCGATGCCGACCCACACGAGGGGAATACCCACAATCCCCGGCTGATCGTCCGGTGGCACGTTCGGAGCGTACCCCGTTTTGGCACATTTGGCGACCCCGCATGCCGCTTACGTGTTCTGAGGGTCCAATCGCCAAATTGAATGCGCACGGCAACGCTACCCGCGCTGCCACCGGTACCATGTGCCCATGAACGATCCCGGGACGATCACGCGTGAAGAGGTGCTGGATGCGCTCCGTGCCGTCGAGGACCCCGAGCTGGGCATGGACATCGTCGAGCTCGGCCTGGTGTACGACGCCGCGATCGACGGTACCTCGGTCACGGTGACGTTCTCGCTCACGTCGATGGGCTGCCCGGTCGGGCCGATGATCCAGGAGCAGATCGTCGAGACGGTCGAGGCGATGCCGGGCGTCGAGAAATGCGAGCCCGACCTCGTCTGGGACCCCGCCTGGTCGCCGGAGCGGATGTCCGAGGACGCGAAATTCATTCTCGGCTTCGGCTAGCCCCGCTCTACCGGTGGCGCGCGACGCCGTGACGCTTACGGATTGACGCCCCTCCTGCGAGTCGCAATGCTTGCGGTCGTACATCGCCCAGCCAGGCGCCGACCCGGGAGACCCAGATGCCGAACACCGACTTCAAGCTGATCATCTTCGAGTACTGGGACGTGCCGGCGCAGAACATGGAGCAGTTCATGTACTGGTACGAGCACATCTTCTTCGGGGCGCTGTCGCACACGCCGGGCTATTCGGGCGTCGCGATCAACGTCCGCTCCGAGGACGCGCTGGCCAAGGTGCTCGGCCACGGCGAGGGCCCGCGCAAGGCGATCTCCTTCCACCCGTTCCTCTCCCAGCTCGGCACACGCACCGACGCGATGGTCGACTTCGACGCGCTGCTGCACAACGAGTGGAACGTCGTCGGCATCCAGTTCCTGTCGAACAAGGATCACCTCGAGCCGATGTTCGAGAACTTCGTCAAGGGCTTCGAGCTCGTCCAGCCGAACTGGCGCGAGGAGAACCCGGGGCTGACGATCGAGGACGTCCTGATCAAGGACTTCTTCGGTCTCGTCAACAATCACTGGGACGTGTTCCTCGACTGCACGGACACGCTTTGGGCCGATGCGCCTGCGCCGGCCGTGCCCTCCTGGGCGAAGCGCAACGGCTAGCCCGGCAAGCTGACGCAGGGCGAGCGTGCTAGAAGCCGCCGCGCGCGCTCGCCAGGCCCAGGATCGCCGTGACCGTGACGAGGGCGTAGAGCGTGAGCACGGGCGGGTACGCGCCCTTGATGGCCCGGTCGAAGCGCTGGTGCCGCTCGGGCGTCTCGCCGTTCGCGATCAGGTCGCCGAAGGCGGGCGCGAAGTCGCGGAAGCCGTACTCGATCCACTGCCCGGCGGCGGTGATACAGGCGAAGAGGATCGCCTTCCAGGCGATGTAGTCGTTGTTCCAGAGACCGTCGACGCCGGCGAGCGCTGCGATGCCGGTCGCCAGGAACGACGTGAAGATGCCGACCTTGATCAGGTTCAGCAGCCAGGTGTACGTCCTGACGAAGAGGGTGTCCAGGTGCCCTGTCGCCTGCGCCCGCTCGAAACGCACGAGCGCCCAGCTCATCAGCAACATCAGCGCGACGATTGGCCAGAAGATCGCGTTCATCTGCGCGTCCGACACCCCGGTCAGGCCCAGTCCACCGGTGAACGCGAGCGACAGTGCGATCGGCACCATCAGCAGGCTCGCCATCCGCGGGCTCCTGTCGAGGACGACGAGCACCCTGGTCAGCTCGAGGCGCGTCTCGGCCGACAGCCCGGCCCTGCGCAGGCGCCAGCTCGTGTAGAAGACGCCGGTGTCGACGCCGAGCCACGCCAGGAAGAGCATGACGTGGACGATCGTCAACGCGATCAGGGCCTCGTGGACGGGAACCCCGTTGCCCTCCAGAAAGACGTTGGCCAGCATCGCGACCGAGTATTCGGCCAGCGCAGCTCGCGTGTCAAGCGAGAACGCTGACCGTATGTGCACGCCACCACACGGCCGCTCCTGCTGCTGGCAGTTGCCGCGCTGCCGGCGCCGCCCCGCCGCGTGGCCGACCTCGCTGCCTACTGCTGAGGAACGGCGAACACGATCTTGCCGAGCTGGGCCCCGGCCTCGAGGCGCTCGTGCGCCGCGCGGATCGCCGCGAGCGGGTAGACGCGGTCGATCACCGGTGCAGCCCGGCCACTCGCTACGAGGTCGAGGCACGCCACGAAATCCTCGGCGGCACCCATCGTCGAGCCGTGCACGGTGAGCTCCTTCCACCAGATCCGGTGGAGAGCGGCA
>JANXXF010000294.1 GCA_025350775.1 Actinomycetes bacterium | reverse complement strand
GCGCCTGATGCACTCGGGGCGCGACTTCGCATGGATCTACGAGCGTCAGGATCAGGTGAGCTTCCTCGACGGACACGTGCGCGCATTCGCGCACTTCTCGTCGGTGCCGCAGCGCCTTGCCTACGACAACCTGCGGCTGGCCGTGCGCAAGATCTTCGTCGGCGCCGAGCGCGCGCTGACGACCCGCTTCGAGGCGCTCGCATCGCACTACCTGTTCGAGACGAGCTTCTGCCGTCCAGCGACGGGGCACGACAAGGGCGGCGTCGAGGCGCGTGGCAAGGGCATTCGCTGGCAGCACCTGGTGCCGATCCCGTCGGCCGACAGTCTGGCGACGATCAACGCCGCGCTTGTGGCCCGGCTCGACGAGCGCCAGTCCGACGGGCGCGATGCGGACGGCCGCACCATCGGCGATCGCTTTGCCGTCGAGCGGGGCCAGATGTTGCCCCTGCCCGAATGGCCGTTCCGTGCTCGCCTGGCGCGCTCGGTGGGCGTGTCGCGCCGGTCGCTGGTCACCGTCGAGGGCGCGTACTACTCGGTGCCCTGTGAGTGGAACGGCCTCGACGTGATGGCGTACGTGGGGCCCGTCGACGTCGAGATCATCGGTCCGAGCGGCACGGTGCTGCACCTGCGCAGGCGCTTCGGCGAGAAGTCAGTCGACTACCGGCACTACCTTCGCGCGCTGTCGCGCAAGCCCCAGGCGGTGCGTCAGGTGGCGGCCGAGCTGGTGCGCGATCTGGGCGAGCCCTTCGGCACGGTCTGGCGTGCGCTCGTCGACGAACACGGCCCGCGCACCGCCAGTCGCATCCTGGCCAAGATCCTGGGTCACGTGGAGGACCGCGGTCTGGCGTCGGTGGCTGGGACGCTCCAGGACGCCATGGGACGCGGCGAGCCTCTGCTGCTGGCGCTGGCCCCGGTGGCGCCCGCTCCGGCCCGCCTCGTCGAGGAGGCGCTGCCGCAGGCGCTGCGCGCAATCGAGGTCTTCGCCGGCGTGGCCGCCGACTACGACGTGCTGCTGCGCGGAGGTGGCCAATGAGCCGCGCTGCCGTCGCCAAGGACGTGCTCGCCAGCCAGGCACGGGCGCTCAAGATGCCGGGGCTCGTGCGCGTCTTCGAGTCGCTGGCCCGTCAGGCCCGCGAGGAGCACTGGAGCTACGAGGAGTACCTGCACGAGGTGCTGGCCGCCGAGCAGACGTCGCGCAACGACTCGGCGGTTCGCCACCGTCTGCACGAAGCGCACTTTCCGGAGACCAAGACGCTCGACACGTTCGACTTCGGTGCCGTCGAGGGCATCAGCGCGGCGCAGATCGGCGAGCTGGCGCGCGGCGAGTACATCGCCCGCGCCGAGAACGTGATACTCGCCGGCCCGATCGGCACCGGCAAGACGCACCTGGCGATCGCGCTGGGCGTGGAGGCCGCGCGCCAGAAGCGGCGGGTTCTGTTCGTTCGCGCGGCGGATCTGGTGCGGACGCTCGTCGAGGCGCGCGACGCGAGGGAGCTGGGGCGGCTGCAACGGAAGATGCAGGCAGTGGAGCTCCTCGTGTGCGACGAGCTGGGCTTCGTGCCGTTCGATCGGACCGGCGGAGAGCTGTTGTTCAACGTGCTCACCGAGCGGTACGAGCACGGGTCGGTGATCGTGACGACCAACCTGGCCTTTGCCGAGTGGGTCAAGGTGCTCGGCGGCGACGAGAAGCTGTGCACCGCGCTGCTGGACCGTCTGGCGCACCACGCGACGGTGATCACGACCAAGGGCAAGAGCTACCGGATGCGCCGCCGGAGCGAAGCCCAGACTCCGGCGCATCCGCCCGTCGCTGTAGCCAAGCCCGCCCGCCCGCAATAACTCAGTCCCGCCCGCGTCACCCCCCAACCCGCGCTGCGAACGGCGCCGGGGACGCTGCGCTTTCCCGGTGGACAGCCGCAGACGCCTGCCCACCGGGAAGCCCCCGTCGCCTGACACGGCCGCCGGGAAGAGAGGCTATCGCCTCGGATAAATCACCGACGGCACAGCGACGGAGCGACGGTACACCGACGAGTGGGCGACGGTACACCGACGAGTGGGCGACGGTACACCGACGAGTGAGCGCCGGTACACCGACGAGTGAGCGACGGTACACCGACGAGTGAGCGACGGCACACCGATGAGGCGCGACGGCATAGCGTCGCCGGCAGCGCAGATGCGACGTCACGCGGCGCCGGTGGCGATGGCACCAGCGGCGATCAGTCCGGCCGGCGCCCGGATCGACCCTCCACCGGCTACACTTGGACGAACTAAACCTAGGCCTGCGGGTGGCTCAGTTTCCGAGCGGCGAAGTGGCTCAGTTTCCGACCGGCGGAATCAGTGCTCATGCACTCGACCTCCATGGGTGCTCATGCACTCGACCTCTACGGGTGCTCATGCACTCGACCTCCACGGGTGCCTCATGCACTCGACCTCCACGGGTGCTCATGCACTCGACCTCTGTGGGTGCTCATGCACTCGACCTCCATGGGTGCTCATGCACTCGAC
>JANXXF010000291.1 GCA_025350775.1 Actinomycetes bacterium | reverse complement strand
GCGCTCAGCTTCATGGGCGCCCAGGTCAGCAACCTCACCGGCGGCACTGCGACGACGACCCCGACCGGGGCGGCCGCCCTGGCGATCCTGCCGAAGCTCGTCGCCTCGTCACCCGACGACGGCATCACGGTGCCGAAGGTGCTCTCGATCGTGCTCGTCGCCAACAAGTCGGTCAAGTGGACGAAGGCGCAGGTGGTCGGTGCCGACGGCGTCATCACCACCCTCGCCGGCGGCAGCGGCGTCACGCTCGTCAACGCGTACGCGCCGAAGCAGGTGGGGCCGTACACGGTGACCGCCACGATCGACGACGGCACGAACAAGCCGGTCGACGTCCGGATCGACTTCTCGCTCTACCAGCCTCCGTCCAGCCCGAGCGTCGTCAGCGCCGGCACTGCGCCGGAGGTCAGCAAGACCAGTAACGGCGGCGTGGGTGGGGCGATCATCGCCTCCGACGGCTCGGCGTCGGTCTCGTGGCCGGGCACGCTCTTCTCCGAGCGGACGATCGTCACGGTGCAACCGCTGCCGGTCGTCGACTCGCCGAAGGGCGTCCCGTCGATCACGGCGAACTTCGCGTTCGGCTCGATCGCGATCGAGGTGACGGCACGGAGGGCGTCGAACGGCGCGCTGATCACGAAGTTCGACACACCGCTCCACATCGAGTTCCCCAACGGGACGCCGCTCGGCATCCCGTCGTACTCGCCGGACGGCCTCAGCTGGAAGGCGCTGCCGCTGCTCGCCAGCAACTCGCTGCCGGCAGGCCAGCAGGACGGCTACTTCCGCGACGTGCGCAACACGGTGCACGTCTGGACGCGCCACCTGACGTTCTTCGCGATCCTCAAGCCCGGCCCGACGCTCAAGCTGATCGCGGCGCCGCACATCTGGGCGGCCAACAAGCGGCGGACGATCTCGTTCATGGTGCAGAGTGGCCGTCCCGTCGAGGGCCGCGCCCAGCTGTACGTCGCCCACTCCAGGCACAACGTGACGGTGTGGAAGTCGTTCAAGGTCAACGCCGGGGCGACCGTCATCCGCATGCTGCTGCCGAAGAACCATCCGATGCTCGGCAAGTACGAGCTGCGGGCCAAGTTCAAGGTCGGCACCAAGACCGCGATCCGCAAGCGGATGATCGTGTTCCTGCCGAAGCGGTTCAAGGCGGTCGGCCGCCCGATCGTGGTGCGCGTCAACGGCCTCGACAACCACAAGCACCTGGCGGGGACGCTGCGCAAGTTCTATCGCGTCGGCCACTACAAGATCGGCCCGACGTCGATCCCGTTCGTCGCGATCGGGAAGAAGAACGTGTCCGCCGTCGTCGTCGACCTGACGAGGGCGCCGTACCAGTACAACAACCGCATCGGCCTGATCCGCAACCTGCGCTGGATCTTCCCCGACCTGCGCATCGTCGTGATCACCGGCAACAAGACGATGGCCGAGAAGGCGCTCAAGTGGGGTGCCGACTCCGTGTCGCGGCCGCCGGGCGGCTCGTGGCAGCTGCGCCTGACGATCAAGCGGGCGCTGGCCAGCCTGAAGTAGCGCGGCGGGCCGGGCGCCGGCGCGGCCGGTCGTACCACGCAACGCGAGAGGGCCCGTCACCTGGCGGGCCCTCTCGCGTTACGGGATCGGTGCGGGCTGCGGCGTGCGGCTCAGCAGCGGGTGCTGGTGACCTTGCCGCCGGGGCAGGTCGTGGCCTTGAACTTCGCGCGGACGAGCTTGGCCCCGGTGAGGACGGCGCCGGTGAGGTTTGCGCCCGCGAGGTTGGCCCCGGTGAGGTTGGCGCCGCTGAGGTCGGCGCCGGTCAGGTTGGCGCGCGGCAGCTCGGCCGCCTCGAGGTTGGTGCCGGTGAGGTTGGCGCCGCTCAGGTCGGTTGAGGTGAGGTTGACGCCGCTGAGATTCGCGCCGCTGAGGTTAGCGGCGGCAAGGACGGCGCCGGTCAGGTTCGCGGTGAAGAAGTAGGCGCCGCTGGCGTCGGCCTTGCTGAAGTTGGCGAGGGAGGCATTTGCATTGTAGAAGTTGACGCCGGCCAGCTTCGCGCCCGTGAAGTTCGCGCCGCGCACGTACGCGCCGCCGAAGTCCCTGGTCGTCAGGTCTCGCCCCGCGAGGTTGGCCTTGGGACAGAACGTCCACTCGCCCTTGGGCGCGAACTTGCAGGGCAGTGCCTGCGCCGCCAGGGGCGACCCGAGCGCCGCCAGGGACAGCGCGGCAGCGGCGGCGACGGAGAGGGAGAGGGCGAGGGCGAGCGGCGGGAGGCGTCTCATGCGCCGAGGCTACCGCGCAGCGAGTCGACCCATGCAGTGAAGACGGCGACGCTCTCGGCCGGGCGCTCCGCGAGGAAGTACGTCCCGCTGGCGCCTGCGACCGGTGAGACCGTCGCGTGGGGGAGGTGGCGGAGCAGCTCGGCGAGCGCAGGGGCGCAGTAGTCGCCCTCCAGCCCGAGCGAGCCGTCCGTCCCCGCCAGCGCCGTGACGGGGGCACGGACGCTGCCCAGCACGGGCCGCACATCGGCCTGGGCGACGGCCGCGCAGACGGCGGCGAGCGCCTCCGCTTCGAGGTTTTCGGCGAGCACGACTCGTTCCCAGCGCGCGAACTCCACTCCCCGCTCGCTCAACAGCACGTCGCTCCCGAGCCCGAGCCACGAGAGCAGGATCGCCAGGCCGTCCCAGCCGAACACCGCGATCACCTCGGGGAACAGCGCGAAGGCGCGCTGGAACTCCTCGTTCGCGTACAGCTGCACCCAGGTGGCAACGCCGGCCACCTGCTCCGGCCGGTGTGCCGCGTACAGCAGGCTGACCATCCCGCCGCTCGACGTCCCCCACAGGTAGGCGCGCTCGACGCCGGCGTGGTCGAGCACGGTCGCGAGGTCGTCGGCCCAGTCCTCGAGCGACTGCGGGCCGGGAACGTCGCGATGGGAGCGGCCGATCCCGCGCCAGCTCCAGTTGAGGACGCAGTACCGCTCGGCCAGGAGTGGTGTGACGCTCTCGAACTGCTTGTCGGTGAGGCCCCAGCCGCCGGTGAGCACGACGACCTCGCCCTCACCCTCGAGCTGGTACCAGAGCGGCCCCGTCGCGCCGTCCGCGAAGGCCATCACGTGTACCAGGTCGGCGTCGGGATCTCGTCGCGGAGGACGAAGACGCCGATCTCGTGCAGCTTGTACGCCGTCCAGTCGTGCAGCGAGTGCGTGCGCACGTCGCGCCAGTAGCGGTCGAAGCCCGCCTTGCGGGCCGTCGCCCGCGCGCCGGTCGCCTCGAAGATCTTCGAGGTCGCCTCGAGGCTCGCCCGGATCGCGCGCACCTTCGCGGCGGCGACGAGCACCGCGATCTCGCCGCGCCGCCGCTCGGTGAGGGCATCGAGATCGTCGAGGGCGGCCTGCAGCTCGCTGCCCGCGCGCTCGGCGAGCGCCTCGGCGGCCCACAGGTCGGCCGAGAGCTCGCCGTAGATCTCGAGGATGTACGGGTCGTCGACCGCCCGCTCGATCGTCGTCTGCAGCGCCGGCCGCGTCTTCGTGCGGGTGTACTCGGCAGCGGCGCTGACGGCGCCGAGCCCGATGCCGGCGTAGAGGTTTGCAAAGACGAGCTTCAGGACCGGCACCAGCAGCAGGTTGGAGAGATGGGGCTGATATTCCTTGTCGCGCCAGCCGAGGGCGTTGTCCCATTCGTCGCGGACGCCGTGCACCTCGATGCCGCCGCTGTCGCTGAGCCGCACGCCGAGGTTGTCCCAGTCACCGAGGGGGACGAGGCCGGCGCTGTTGCCCGGGACGACGACCTGCAGCGGTATGCCCGAGCCGTTGGGGTCGACCGCCTGCAGGACGACGACATCGGCGACGGTGGCGCCGGTGCAGAAGGTCTTGCGGCCGTCGAAGACGAGGTGGTTGCCGGAGTCGCGTACCTGCAGGTCGGGGTCGCGCGGGTTGGCCACGCCGCCCCACAGCCAGCGGTTGCGCGTCGCCTCGGCCTCCAGCCGGTCGGCCTGCTCGGGAGTGCCGACGAGGCGGGGGACGGAGCTCCACAGGTAGCTGTAGCCGAGCAGCTGGGCGATCGAGCCGTCCACCCGGGCCACCTCGCGCACGACGCGTTGCGCGGTGGCCATGCTCTGGCCGCCGCCGCCGTGCTCGCGCGGGCCGCGCAGGGTGACGAGGCCGGAGGTGCGGAGCAGCTCGACCTCGACGTGCGGGGTCTGGTTCGCCGCGTCGCGCTCGATCACGTCCAGCGCGAGTGTCGCGGCCACTTCCCGGGCGCGCTCGATCCACTGCTCGCTGGTCATCGGCGCGTCCACGGGCGCCGAAACCTACAAAAACCGCGGCGACACACGGCTGTTTGCGATCAGGCGCCCGCCCCGCGCCGCCCGGTGCCACCGCGACGGCCCCGGAAACACCAAGGCCGCCCACCCGGCGGCCTCAGCGCACCCACTCAGCAGGGGCGGCAGGACTCGAACCTGCAACCCCCGGTTTTGGAGACCGGTGCTCTACCAATTGAGCCACGCCCCTGAGCAGCGTCTACGATTCTAGTCAGCCAGCGACACCTACCTGTGAAGAGGTGCGCTACGACGACAATGAACTTGAACTCGAGGACGTGGATCTCGACGTCGCCGGGCCGTCCGTCGACGATGATGCCGACTGGGCCTAGGTCGCAGCGGTGAGCCCGCCCCGCGCGCCCGGCCGGAGGCCCGTGCAGCGGCGTCGCGGCGTGGCGATGCCGCTGCTCTTCACCGTGCTCACCACGGGCTTCGTGGCGATCGCCGTGTTCGCCGCGCTCGCGGGCAGCTGGGTATTCGTCGCCGTCGGAGCGGCGCTGGCAGCGTGGATGGGCAGCTTCGCTCTGCAGGCGGCACGGCCGCGGCGAGGATGATCGCACCCGACGGCGTATTCTGTCGGGTGTGAGCGGCGACGACACCCAGGCGCTCTGGGCGGCATTCCGGCAGACCGGCGACCAGGGCGCTCGCGACCGCTTGATTCTTACCTACGCGCCGCTCGTCAAGTACGTCGCGGGACGGCTCGGCGCCGGGCTGCCGGCCCATGTCGAGGAGAGCGATCTCGTCTCGTACGGGCTGATCGGGCTGATCGGCGCGATCGAGCGGTTCGATCCGGCGCGCGAGATCAAGTTCGAGACCTTTGCGATCTCGCGGATCCGCGGCGCGATCATCGACGAGCTGCGCGCGCTCGACTGGGTGCCGCGCTCGGTTCGCTCCCGCGCGCGAGAGATCGAGCGGGCGATCGGCCAGTTCGAGGCGCAGCACCACCGAGCGCCGACCGACGAGGAGATCGCCACGAAGCTCGAGCTCACCGGTGACGAGCTCGAGGCAAGCCTCGACGAGATCTCACGCTCGTCGATCGTCGCACTCGACGAGCTGTGGACGATGTCGAGCTCGGGCGATGAGATCTCGCTGATCGACACGATCGAGGATCACGACTCCGCCGACCCGCAGCGCAACCTCACTGAGGCCGAGCTGCGCGAGGCGATCGCCGAGGCGATCGCGAACCTGCCGGAGCGCGAGAAGATCGTCGTGACGCTCTACTACTACGAGGAGCTGACGCTGCGCGAGATCGGCGACGTCCTCGGCGTCACGGAGTCGCGGGTGTCGCAGCTGCACACGAAGGCGATCCTGCGGCTGCGCGGCCATCTCGCCGGCGGCAGCACCGCGCTCGGCCGCGGGTAGGGCTCCGGCGCGGCGCGGCGCGGCGCCCGCGGTGGCGCCTCGCCGCGCGGCGTGCCGCTGCCCGCCGCC
>JANXXF010000263.1 GCA_025350775.1 Actinomycetes bacterium | reverse complement strand
TCGAGCACCTCGGGCTCGACAGCGGCGTAGCCAAGGTCGGGGCTCCACGCGACGCGGAAGCCCTCGACGCCCCGGTCGAGGACGCCCGTGAAGTCGATGCCGGTAGCGTTCAGCGAGAGGCGGTCGCGCGCGTCGGGGCCGGCGAGGACGCCTGCATAGAGCGCCCCGTCGCGCACGGTGCGCGCGAGCACGCCGACGTGCGAAAGCGTCTCGAGCGTCCCGTTCGGCACGACGGGGATGACGCCGAACGACGCCTTGTAGCCGAAGAGGCCCGAGAACGAGGCCGGGATCCGGATCGACCCGCCACCGTCGGTGCCGAGCGCCAGCGGGCAGAAGCCGGCAGCGACCGCGGCTGCGCCCCCGCCCGTCGACCCGCCGGGGGTCAGCTCGAGGTTCCACGGGTTGTGCGTCGACCCGAACACGCGGTTCGTCGTCTCGCCCTTCCAGCCGTACTCCGGCGTGTTCGTCTTGCCGAGCAGGACCGCGCCGGCGGCGAAGCTGCGCTCGACGGTCGGCGGCTCGAAGTCCGGGACGAAGTGCTCGCTGAGCAGCGACCCCATCGTCGAGCGGACGCCCTTCACGGCGATGTTGTCCTTGATGGTGAACGGCACACCGAGCAGCGGCCGGCCGTCGCCACGGCCCTCGCGGTAGGCGGCCTCCGCCGCGCGCGCCTGCGCGCGCGCGATCTCCCCGGTGACGGTCACGATCGCGTTGAGCGCCGGGTTCGCCTGGTCGACCCGCTCGAGTAGCGCCTCGGTCACCTCCACGGGCGACAGCTCGCCGGCGCGGTAGCCCACGAGCAGCTCCCCGGCCGACAGGTACGCGACGTCGTCATGGTGCACGGCCATCTCGCTGCTCCCTTTCCTACCGCTGCGCCCGCTCGACGAACGTCCGCACGGCCTTCATCGACGCTTCGCGGTCGTACTCGGTGTAGAGGCGCTCGCGCATGTACGGCAGCGGCGTCCCATTGACGTTCTCGAAGATCGCGACGCGCCCGGCGTGCGAGCTCGTCGTGAGGTCCCACAGCAGGTTCATGAAGAGGTTCTTCTCGCGGGCCGAGATGTCGATCCCCTCGTAGATCCACTCGAGCCGCGGCCCGAGCATCGGGTGATCCCAGTCGGCCCGGCTGAAGCGGAGGATCGGCCCCTGGCCGGCGAGCTCCTGCAGGCGGTGGATGATCATCGGGTAGCGCTCGATCGCGTAGGCGCGGCCGGCGGTCGTCTTCATGACGTCGGGGAACCAGACGCCGTCGGCGTTCGGCTGTGCGTTGGCCTCGGCTGCGATCACCATGCCGCGCAGTATCTCCGCGTACTCGATGACCTCGGCGACCAGGGCGCGCACGCCCGGCCGGTGCGCTGTGCCGATGCCGTCAACGATGATCTGGAGCAGCCCGACGAACATCTCCGCCTTGACGGTGAGCCGGGTCAACGTGTGCCACCACTCGAGCGCGCCGAAGCGCTTGTAGTGCGACGTGAAGTCCGTCCAGCCGAGCGTGCCGACGCGCCACCACGGCACGAAGACCTCCTCGAACAGGACCAGCGCATCCATCTCCTCGCCGCGGCCGTTGAGCGGGTGATCCCACAGCGATCCCGTCTCCTCGGTCACACGCGGGCGGCAGAGCATGCGCACACCCGGCGACCCGCCGGGGATCCTGCAGTAGAAGCTGGCGTCGGGGCCGGGATCGAGGATCGCGAGGTTCGAGACGACAAGCTCCTGCGCCTGCGGCGCGACGCTGCCGACGACTTTGGCGCCGCTGACGACGATGCCCTCGGCGTTGCGATCGATCACGCGGAGCACATTCGCGAGCCGTTTGCCGTCGAGCTCGAGAAACTCGATCTCCTCGTCGTAGGCTTTGTCGCCTTTCTCGGAGAAGGTGACGCCGCGGCGGCCCATGGCCGTGCCGCGGCTGCGGAAGCCCTGTGGGTCGGCGACGGGCGCCGCCTGCATCACGTTGTTTTCCTGCGCCCAGTTGATGTAGCCGATGTTGCTCTCGGCGCGCTCCGGATCGTGCTCGCGCAGCAGCGGCAGCAGCCAGTAGAGGCCGACGTCCGTGGTCGAGATCATGTCCATCTGGCGCCCGAAGACACCGAAGGTCTTGCGTATGAAGTGCTCGGCGCAGAGGCGCCGCTTCGCGAGGTCCTCGCGGCTGCGCGGCACCATAAACGCCTGGGACACGCGCTGGCCGTCCTCGCGCACGAACGTCACCAGCTCCTGCGTCTCGGGCGCGAGCTGGTCGTCGTACATCTCGGCGAGTACATCGATGCCGCCCGCGAGCGCCGGATGCGTCGTCACGTCGTCGACCAGCTCGCCGCCGTACCAGACCTCGCGCCCGTCGCGGAGCGACTCCCTGAACTCCGCGCCTGACTTTAGGAACGGAAACGCCGTTCCTGGCTTCGTCGCATCGTTTATCGTGGCCACTCTCGCTTGCTCCTTGTCGAAGTCTTTCGATGAAGCTGACGGGCGGTGCCGGAACCTCTGGGTAAGAGAGGGCCCGGCACCGCCCGCGGCGGGCTTAGTTTGGTGCGGTGAAGGGGTAGAGGGCAACGCCGTTATCGGTGGTCGCTAGCCAGCCGGTCAGTCCTTTGCGGACGACGATCTGGCTCTCGAATTCGGCGATCGGCACGATTGGCAGGTTGTTCATCAGGATTCCCTGAAGCTTGCCGAGTGCGGTGAGCCGTGCGGCTCCGGTCATCTGCTGGGACTTGTAGTAGTCGGTGTCGAACGTTGCGTTCGAGTAGTTCGATCCGTTGAGCAGGCCGCCCTTGGCGACCGAGACGAAGTAGAGCTGGGCCCCGTAGCCGATGTCCGGGCCGAAGGGAGCGCTGTAGTCGATCAGCGCCATCGGCATGTCCCGCTTGGTCAGCTCGCGATCGCTGACTTCCGTCTGTGGGATCGGGTTGAGCGTGATCGGGATGCCGATCTTCGCCAGCGCCGTGCGGATCCGGTTCGCTACCGGCTCGGACAGCGCCGAGCGCTCTGCCGGATAGAGCAGCTTGAGGCCCTCGGAATACTTCTCGAGGCCCTTGCCGCCCGGGAAGCCGGCCTTCGCCAGGAGGGCCTTCGCCTTCGCCAGGTCGGTGTTGTAGAGCGCGAACGGCTTGTAGCCGTAGTAGGTCGACGGCAGGGCGCCGTTCCAGCGTCTGGCGCGGCCCTTGTAGTCCTGCGCGATGATGTCGTTGTACGGCATTGCCAGCGCGACGGCCTGCCGCAGCAACGCGTTCTTCGGCAGGTTCCAGGGGGCGTACTTGTAGTTCATGAACACCCAGACCGCCTGGTTGTTGAACCTCGAGAGCACGTCGACGTTGCTCGCGCTGCGAAGGCTCTGATACTCGGTGGGGCTGAGGTCGGTGACGATGTCGGCGCTGCCCGAGCGGATAGCCGAGATGCGGTTCGAGCTCACCGGCACCTGGCGGATGATCGCCCTCGTGAACTGCGGCTGCGGCGTCCACTTCGGATTCGCGGTCAGCTCGAACTCGCTGCCCTTCGCCCAGCGCGTCACGCAGTACGGGCCGAAGCCGGCGGCGCCGACGTTGCCCGTGAACTTGTGCGACCACGGATCGGCCGCCGTCGCGTGCTTCTTGATCTCCTTCGAGTCGTAGATACCCATCCCGAAGATCTCGAGCAGGCGCGGGAAGAGCTCGTTCGGGCCAAGCTGCTTCACCGTGAAGGTGTAGTTGTCGACCTTGGTGATCTCGCCCTTCAGCAGCTTCGCCGCGGCGGGCGCCTTCGGGAGGACCGGGTCGAGCGCCATGACACCGCTGACGTTGAGCATGAACCACGCGATCGGCGCGGTTCCGCTCACGGACTTGCCGCGCGCGAAGGTGTAGACGACATCGTCGGTCGTCAGCTCGTTACCGGCGCAGCTGATGACGCCCTTGCGCAGGTGGAACGTCCAGTTGAGCCCGCTCTTGGAATACGACTGGGCCAGCTCCGGCGCAAACTGCAGCGGGCCGATCTTGTAGTTCGGCACGATGACCTTGCCGACCCGCTGTGTCGGATAGCCGACAAGGCGCTGATAGACGTTGCGGAACATCATCCACATGCCTGGATCGTTCGACCCAGGCCCATCGCCATCGAGCGTCGGCGCGATATGTGGCAGCAGCACGACAAGCTCCTTGCCGGCCGACTTTGCGTGTCCGTTCGCGCCCGCCGACGTCGCGGCGACCAGCAGCACGGCGAGGCCTGCGAGCGCGAAAGAGCAGAGCCACACCCTGCGGGGTACCTTCAACTGCATCTCATCTCCTCCGATGACTGGTGAGCCCGCCCCTGGGCGGGGTGGGACAGGGAAGTACCAGCGCGTCCAACCGACGAGCGGCTGCTCGTGTCACGGAGGCACAGGTGCTCATTAGGCCTATGACGGTCGGGCGGCCTGTTTTCTTTAGAGCGCTGGCCGCTCAAGACCGGATTGCTGATCCGGGCAGTTGTATCGTCCGGCGCTCTTTCGTCGTTGGCGCTTGCGTCGACGGGCGGTTAGTTAGGATACGTCCGTGTTCAAGAATCTGCTGGTGAATGTCGTGTACGACGACACGACGGCGTCGTACGCGGGCCGGGCGGATCCGAGCCTCTAGGACGATGGTTCCCGAGTTCAGCCTCGAAGGTCAGGTCGCCGTCGTCACCGGCGCCGGACGCAGCATCGGCCGTGGCACCGCGCTCGCGCTCGCGGACGCCGGCGCCGACGTGGTTGCCGTCGCCCGCACCGCCTCGGAGATCGAGCGCGTCTGCGAGGAGATCCGCGCCAAGGGCCGGCGCGCGCTGGCGGTCCAGTGCGATGTCAGCGACGAGGAGGCGGTCGACCGGATGGTGTCGCGCACGCTGGAGGAGTTCGGGCACCTCGACGTGCTCGTTGCCAACGCCGGCGTCTTCCAGGACTGGAAGCCGTCGGAGCAGATGACGGTCGTGGAGTGGGACGTCGTCATCGGCATCAACTTGCGCGGTATGATGCTCTGCTGCCTGGCGGCCGGGAAGGCGATGATCGGCAACGGCGGCGGCAGCATCGTCACCGTCTCGTCGATCGCGGGCCTGACGGCGCTGCCGAACACGCTCTCCTACACCGCGGCGAAGTTCGGTGTCGTCGGCCTGACGAAGGCGCTCGCCGTCGACTGGGCGAAGCACAACGTCAGGGTCAACTGCGTTGCGCCCGGGTTCGTCGAGCGCGACTCGGAGCCGCTGCTCGACGAACCCGCTGTCGTCGAGTACGTCACGAGCCGCACCGCGGTCGGGCGTTGGGGGAAGCCGCGCGAGCTCGGCCTCGCGATCACGTTCCTCGCGTCGCCCGCGGCGAGCTTCATCACCGGCGCGACGCTCGCCGTCGACGGTGGGTGGCTGGCACAGTGAGCGACGAGGACTACTGGGGTTGATCGACGGCTGGCTCGCCGACTCCGGCGCCGCGGCGGCTCATCGCGGACCCCTCCGCCGAGCTCGCGAAGGCGCTGCGTGACGCGACTCCAGCAGGCGGTGACCGAGGTTTGCCTGTTTGACATGCCGGCCGATCGGTATAGCATCCGATGATCCGCAGACGACCCGAAAGCGAGGCACGGATGGCCCGCGAGCTTCCACGTTGGGCGGCCAAATACCCGGAGTTGGGTACCGGCCCGCTTCCGATCGATCCGTATATCGAGCCGGAATTCCTCGAATTCGAGAGGGACCACATTTTCCGCACCGCCTGGCTGAATGTCGGTCGTATCGACGATGTGCCGACGCAGGGCAGCTATTTCGTTCGGGAAATCGAGATCTGCAACGCATCCGTGCTCGTCACGCACGCGTCCGACGGCGTTATCAGGGCGTTCCACAACGTCTGCTCGCACCGCGCCAACAAGCTCGTCTGGGAGTCGAACGGCACCTGCCGCGGGTACCTCGGCTGCTGCTTCCATGGCTGGACGTACGACCTGGAGGGCCGGCTCTGTGGCGTCCTCGACGAGGAGAACTTCCATGATCTCGACAAGAGCACGCTGGGCCTGACGCCGATTGCGACGGGCGTGTGGCAGGGCTTCATCTTCGTCAACTTCCAGCCGGAGCCCGACGAGACGCTCGAGGAGTACCTCGGTGGGCTCGTCGAGGACCTGGTCGATCATCCGCTCGACCAGCTCGCGCTGACCTTTCGCCTCGACGTGGACGACCAGGCGAACTGGAAGGTCGCCCTCGACGCGCAGAACGAGATCTACCACCTGCCCATCCTCGGGCCGGTGCACGGCGCGTTCACGGATTTCTTCGAGACGAACGAGGAAGGCTGCACGCGCTTCAACGAGTTCAAGCGGTTCGGCCGGCACACCGTCTACTCCACGAACATGAACCCGGAGTACGTGCCGGTGGGGCTCGAGCAGGCCATCCTGGCCGTGCCGGTGACACCGCTCCCGATGCCCACCAACGGCATCTTCGACTTCCACGTGATCTTTCCAAACTTCGTGATCGGGTTCCTGCCCGGCTCGATGTTCACCTACAACTTCTGGCCGATGGGCGTCGACAGGACGATCTGGGAGATCCGGCTGTACTTCCCGCAGGCCCGATCGGCGGCGGAGCTCTGCGTCCAGCACTATCGCAAGGCCAAGCTGCGCGACGCGCTGGCCGAGGACATCTCGGGCCACGAGAACGTGCACCGCGGCCTCGCCACCCGTGCCAAGCGCGAGTTCTATCTGCAGGACGAAGAGGTGCAGATCAGGAGCTTCCACCACGTCTGGCACCAGTACCTGAACGCGTCACGCGCCTCCGGCGCCGCGGAGCCCGTGGGGTCGCGCTGATGCTCGCGGCCGAGTTCGGCGACCTCGAGTCGTACCTGGGCTGGGCGCTCGAGGGCGACGACGTGCGGACGCGCAGGCGGCTCGAGGCGAGCGTCGACGAGGTCACAGGCTTCTACCAGGCGATGTTGCCGCGCTTCCCCGCCGCCATGACGTACCTCGGGACGGTCGACCCACGCGCGTTGAGCGAAGCCGACCGGGCGCTGTTGTGCCTGACGGTCGCGTTCGTCGAAGTCGCCGACACCGTCGAGTACTACGCGCCTGCCGGCTCGAGCGGCCCCGCTGACCTGCTTCGCTTCACCTCCAGCCACGATCTGCTCGGCCTCGCGGTCGGGCGGTCGGCAGGCGCGTAGCCCATGCGCGGCAAGGTGGCGCTGGTTACTGGTGGCGCCTCCGGCATCGGGCGCGCTACGGCCCTCGAGTTCGCGCGAGCGGGTGCTCGCGTCGTCGTGGGCGACCTCGACGAGGCCGGCGGCGCCGACGTTGTCGAGCAGATTGCGCAGACCGGCGGCGAGGCGATCTTCGTCCGCCTCGACGTCACGTCGGCCGACGAGGTCGAGGCGGCCGTGCGGCGGGCTGTAGAGCGGTTCGGCGGCCTCGACTTCGCGTGCAACTCCGCGGGGATCCAGGGGCCGCTCCAGGCGACGGCCGACTACGCGGAGGAGGACTGGGCGGCTGTCATCGGGATCAACCTCACCGGCGTCTGGCTGTGCATGAAGCACGAGCTGCGGCAGATGCTCGCAGCCAGCGGCGGCGCAATCGTCAACGTAGCGTCGAACTTCGGGATGGTCGGCTCCCAGGCGATGCCCGCGTACTGCGCGAGCAAGCACGGCGTGATCGGCCTGACGAAGGCGGCCGCGCTCGACTACGCGCAGCACGGCGTCCGCGTCAACGCGGTGTGCCCGGGGGCGACGGAGACGCCAATGCTGACCAAGGTCCTCGAGGCGGACCCCGCGCGCGGTCAGGAGATTTTATCGGGCATCACTGCGTCGCTCCCGCTCGGCCGGATGGCGCGGCCCGAGGAGGTCGCGACGGCGACGGTGTGGCTCTGCTCCAGCGGGGCGGCGTTCGTCACCGGGGCGACGCTCTCGGTCGACGGCGGCTACGTCGCGCGGTGAGCCTCGCGCGCCCGGCAGGCGAGGCAAGGAGGTGTCAGGCGCTGTGAGAGCTATCTGCAGGATCGGCGATGTCGAGCCGGGCGGGGTCACGCGTGTCGAGGTCGACGGCTGCCCGGCGCTCGCCGTCTTCAACATCGACGGCACGATCTACGTCACCGACGACAAATGCACCCATGCGCAGGCGTCACTGTCGGAAGGCTCGGTCGAGGGTGACGTTGTCGAGTGCCCGTTCCACGGCGGGAAGTTCCATATCCCGACCGGTGAGCCGCGGGCGCGTCCCGTGAAGAAGCAGCTCCGCACGTATGAGGTGCGCATCGTGGGCGGCGAGGTCATGATCGACGACGAGGCCGGCGGCTAGACGGCTGTGCCGGCGGCGCAGCTCGACAGCGCGGGCATCCGCCGCCTGGAGTTCCAGGAGCGGGCGGCCAGGCAGGTCGCGGCGCGCCATGCGCGCTATCTGGAGGAGACCGCGGCGCGCGTGGGCGAGGTCCGTGAGCGTGCGCCGTTCTTCCAGGCGTTCGCCGCCATCACCCAGTCCGGCAAGACGCTCGTCCTAGGTGACGCGGTGAGCCTGATCCAGGAGCCGATGACGGTGAAGCCGGTCGTGCTGTGGCTGTCGAGGGGCCGCGTCCTTGCCCAGACGACGTTCAACAGCTTCCAG
>JANXXF010000206.1 GCA_025350775.1 Actinomycetes bacterium | reverse complement strand
GCAGGCTCAGGCGTCGCGCGGCGGGATGTGGAAGACCTGCTCGAGGATCTCCCTGACCGCGCTGAGCGGATCGAGTTCGCGCGCCTGTACAGCGTCGAGCAGCCGGCGCAGATCCGGATTGCCCTGGACGGTCTGGACGAGATGCTCCTTGGCGCGCGCCGTCGCGACGCCAAACACTTCGCGCGCGAGGTTCTCGCGGCGACGCCGCTCCAGCTCGCCGCTGCTCTCGAGGTAGGCGCGATGCTGCTCGATCTTCGCCCAGAGGTCGGCGACGCCCTCGCCACGTGCCGCCTCGGTGAGCACGATCGGCGGCTTCCACTCGCGGTCGCGATCGAGCGCGAGGATCGAGCGCACCTCGTTCGCCATCGTCTTCGCGGCAGGATGATCCATCTTGTTGACGGCGATCACGTCGGGGATCTCCATGATCCCGGCCTTGAGCGCCTGGATCGAGTCGCCCGAGCCGGGCATCAGCACGAGCAACACGGTGTCGACGATGCCGATCACCTCGACCTCGCTCTGGCCGGCGCCGACCGTCTCGATGAAGATGCGATCCTTCCCGGCGGCGTCCATCATCAGCAACGCCTGCAGCGTCGCCTCGGAGAGGCCGCCGAGATGCCCGCGCGAGCCCATCGAGCGGATGAAGACCCCGGGATCGAGGAAGTGCTCGGTAAGCCGGATGCGGTCACCCAGGAGCGCGCCCGAGGTGAACGGGCTCGACGGGTCGACGGAGATCACGCCGACGGTCTCCTCCAGCTTCCGCACGTGATGGACGAGCGCGCCGATCAGCGTCGACTTGCCGACGCCGGGCGGCCCGGTGACGCCGAGCGAGTGCGCGCGGCCGGTCTCCCGGTACAGGTCGCCGACGACCGCGTAGGCGAGCGGATCGCCGTTTTCGACGAGCGTGATCGCACGGGCCAGCGCGCGCTTGTCGCCCGAGCGCACGCCTGCGACGAGCGTCTCCTTCGTCCAGTCACGGCGCCCCGACACCCCGAGAGCTTAGTCGCTGGGGCGGGCGGCAGGCACGAGGAGCCCGCGCTCGACGCGTGGCAGCAGGCCCGCCGCGACAACGGCAGCCACGCCGCAGAGCGCGGCGGCTACCGCCCAGCACCAGCGTGCGCCCAGCGCGTCAAGCACGGGGCCGGCAGCGACCATGCCAGCGCCAAGCGCCGCGAAGTTGACGCTCATCGCCAGGGTGAACGCCCGGCCCCGCAGCTCGTCCGGCGAGCCACGCTGCACGAGCAGCGCGTTGGCGACGACCGCCACGCCGTTGCCCAGCCCGAACAGCACGACGAGCGGGAGCGCGACCCACACGCTTGGCGCCACGGCTGCAGCGCCGACCCCGATTGCCTGGATCGCCACCACGGCCGGATACACACGCCCGAGCCCGTAGCGGGCGAGCACACCCGCCGCCGCAAAGCTGCCGACCGCCAGGCCGACCCCGAACGCCGCGAAGAGCAGGCCGAACCCGACATCGCCGGCCGAGAACGTCACCTTCGCCAGCGCGACCTCGGCGACGTTGACGAACCCGTGACCAAGCACAACGAGGCTCCACACTACGACGACGGCGACGAGCGGCCTCGACGTGCGCAGCAGCGAGAATCCCGCCACCAAGTCACGCCAGTGCCCGCGTGACGGGGCACGCCCCTGCTGCAGCCGGCCGGCCGGAATTCGCGTCAGCAGCGCGGCCGACACCGCGAAGCTGCCCGCGTTGATCGCGTAGCCGAGCGCCGGCCCGGAGCCCGCGACCACGAGGCCGCCGGCGAGCGGGCCGAGCGTCACCGTGAGCCGCTCGGCGGTCTGGAAGAGCGAGTTCGCAGCAGGCAGGTCGCCCTCGTCGACGAGGTTCGGCAGGCCGGCGTAGACGGCCGGGCGGAAGAACGCCGTCGCGACGCCGGCAGCCGCTGCGAGACCCACGATCGCGCCCGCCGAGTCGGCGAACGGCAGCGCGCAGAAGACCGCGAGCCGCGCCAGGTCGGCTCCGATCAGCAGCGTGCGCCGCGGTAGCCGGTCGACGAGCGGGCCGAGGGCGAGGCCGATCACGATCATCGGCAGGAAGTCGGCGATCAGCAGGGCGCTGACCCAGCGGCCCGAGCCGGTGCGGTCGTAGACGTCGACGGTGAGCGCGACGACCGCGAGCCAGGTGCCGGCGCCCGACGCGAGCGTGGCAGCAAAGAGCTGGCGGAAAGCCGGTGCCGAGGAGAGCAGCCGGCGAGCCGAGGTCACGGGCCGATGGCCGCCACCCGCTCGAGAGCCCGCGGCAGCGCCGCCGCGAAGAAGTCGAGCTCGTCGGGGGCCCCGACGGTCACGCGGATTGCGCCCGGAGCGCCGAATGCGCCCATCGGCCGGATGATCACGCCCTCGCGCAGCAGCGCGTCGTTCAGCGCGGCGGCGTCGCAGGGAGCCTGCGCGAAGAGAAAGTTGGCCACCCCGGGGAGCGGCGCGAAACCGTTCTCGCAGAGGATCTCGCCGAGGCGGGCGCGGCCCTCGGCGCAGAGGCGCGCACGGCGGGCGATCTCGGCGTCGCTCTCGGGACCGAGGCTGGCGATCGCCGCCTCCTGGCCCGCGAGCGTGGTGTCGACGGCGCGCCTCACCTTGCCGAGCTCGCGGATCAGCGACGCCGACCCGAGTCCGTAGCCGACGCGCATGCCGGCGAGGCCGTAGATCTTCGAGAAGGTGCGCAGCACGAGCACACGGTGGCCAGTCTTGAGATAACGCTCGACGCCGTCGACGTAATCGGGGTCGTCGACGTACTCGAAGTACGCCTGGTCGAGCACGGTGAGCACGGGCTCGGGCACGGCGGCGAAGTAGCGGTCAAGGTCGACGGCCGCGTTGATCGTCCCGGTCGGGTTGTTCGGGTAGCAGAGGTAGACCACCTTCGTGCGCGGCCCGATCGCTGCAAGCACCCCCTCGAGGTCGTAAACACCGTCGCGCAGCGGCACGAGCCGCGGGCTGCCGCCACGCAGCTTCGTGTCGATGACGTAGCTCGGGAACGAAGGCCACCCGCAGACGATCTCGTCGCCGGGGTCGATCACAGCGGCAGCGAGCTGCCCGATCACGCCGTCGGCGCCGGAGCCGATCGCGATCTCCGCCAGGTCGAGGCCGAAGCGCTCGGCGAGCGCGGCGCGCAGCCGGTAGGCGCCGCCGTCGGGGTAGCGGTTGAGGTCGCCGATCGCACGGTGCAGGGCCTCGAGCGCCGCCGGCACCGGCCCGAACGGGCCTTCGTTCGACGCGAGCTTGACGACACGGGCCAACCCCAGCTCGCGCTGCACCGTCTCGATCGGCTTGCCTGGCTCGTACGGGACGACGTCCGCGAGCGCCGGGCGGAAGAAGCTTTCCGGGATCTCTGCCAGCCGCCTCACGAGGCGCGAGTCTATCCGGTCGGCGGCAGCGCGCCGGTGACTGCAGCGCGCAGCTCACCCGAGGTGAACGGCTTGGCGAGAAATCTGTGCCGCAGCTCTCGCTGCTCGTGAAAGCCGGACTCACCACTCAGCGGCATTGCCGCAGCAGCCGGGTTTGGACAGGGCACTTCCCTGCTGTGTCCGTAAGCTTCCGCAATGCCCGACCTCGGCCTCTTCCCGCTGCGGCTCGTCGCCTTCCCCGGCGAGCGGCTGCCCCTGCACATCTTCGAGCCGCGCTACCGCGAGCTCATGTCGGAGTGCCTCGAGCGCGATCAGGAGTTCGGGATTCTCCTGGCCGACGACGACGGCATCCGTGACGTCGGCACGCGCGCGGCGATCGCCGAGGTGCTCGAACAGCTGCCGGACGGGCGCCTGACCATCCTGGTCGAGGGGCGCGAGCGGTTCCGCCTGTCCGAGCTCACCACGGGCCGCTCGTTTCACACGGGGGTTGTCACGCCGTTCGTGGACGATGACACACCGGCCGCTCCCGCTGCCGACGCCGACGCAGCGGCCGAGGCTCTGCGCCTGCTGCAGGCGCTCGCGGTCGCGGCAGGCGTGGCTGTCGAGCTGCCGCAGCCTGACTCGCCCACGCTCTCCTTCGAGGTCGCCGCCCGCGTCGAGCTTGCGCTCGCGGATGAGCAGGAGCTGCTCGAGTTGCAATCCGAGAACCGGCGGCTGACGCGGGTGGCCGAGCTGCTCGGCGAGGCGCTGGAGCGGACGCGCTTCGAGCGTGAGGTTCAGGAGCGGGCGACGACGAACGGGAAGCTGCTGCACCCTCCCTCGCACCCCTGAGGGGCCGACTCAGCGCAGACTAGCGAGACCAGGGGGCATTGCAGCCGGGCTGCCACCGAGCAGCAGCCCCATCACCACGACGTCCACAAGCTCGCCTGCGCGCACGTACTGCGCACGCAGCAGGCCTTCGCTCTCGTAGCCGAGCCGTTCGTACAGTGCGATTGCCGCCAGGTTGTGTGGGAAGACGTGCAGCTCGAGCTTCGAGATGCCCACCTCGCGCGCCCAGCCCGAGGCGGCATCCAGGAGCGCGCGGCCGACGCCCTGCCGCCGGTGGGTCGCCGCGACCATCACGCCGAGGTCGGCCACGTGCGAGCTGGCAGGGTGCTGGTCGCGCGCGACGGAGAGGCGGCCGACGAGCTCGCCGGCAGGGAGCTCGGCCACGAAGACAGCGGCATGCGGCGAGCTGCGCACGGCCCGCAGATACCGGCGCTCGTCGGCGGCGCTGCGCCACGTGGCGTCGGTGAGCAGCCAGGCGCCAGGCTCGGCTGCGACCGAGCGGGCCAGCTCGACTAGCCCGGCTGCGTCCCCCGGCGCGGCGCGACGGATGGTGATGGCGGCCATGGGTACAGCGTAGCCCGCTCTCGGGCGCGCACGGCCGCCGCCAGACCGCCGTGTCGACCCTTCGCGCGGGCCGACACAGGCCCTCCGGCTAGAGGTCGCGCAGGAAGCTCGGTGGCTCGAGCGGGGCACCGCCGTCGCGCGCCGTGCTGAACGTCGGCACCGAGGCAGCGGTCGCGGGTGAACGCTGCCCGGACGACCGCGACTGGCCGAGCCCGGTGGCGACCACAGTCACCCAGACCTGGCCCTGCAGCCGTTCGTCCACCGTTGCGCCGAAGATGATGTTCGTCTCGTCGGTGGCCGCCTGGCGGATCACCTCGGCGGCCTCTGTCACCTCGAGCAACGAGAGGTCGTCGCCGCCGGCGATCGAGAGCAGGATGCCCCGCGCACCGGTGATCTCGGTGTCGATCAGCGGTGAGCGGAGCGCCCGTTCGGCGGCGTCCGTCGCCCGGTTCTCACCCGTCGCGAAGCCGATTCCCATCAGCGCGTTGCCGCCGTTCGACATGACCGCGCGAACGTCGGCGAAGTCGAGGTTGATCAAACCCGGCATCGTGATCAGGTCGGTGATGCCCTGGACGCCCTGGCGAAGCACGTCGTCGGCGATCTTGAAGGCGTCGAGCATCGAGGTCGAGCGGTCGAGCACCTCGAGCAGCCGGTCGTTGGGAATGACGATGACCGTGTCGCACGCTGCACGCAGGGCCTTGGCGCCATCGTCGGCGGTCTGCCGGCGGCGGGTGCCTTCGAAGCGGAACGGCATCGTGACGATGCCGACGGTGAGCGCACCGATCTCGCGGGCGATGCGGGCCACGACGGGTGCTGCCCCAGAGCCGGTGCCTCCCCCCTCGCCGGCGGTGACGAAGACCATGTCGCTGCCGCGCAGGGCGTTCTTGATCTCGTCGTGGCTCTCCTCGGCGGCACGCCGCCCGAGGTCGGCGTCCGCGCCCGAGCCAAGGCCCGCTGTGAGCTCGCGACCGATGTGCAGCTTGACCGGCGCATCGCTCGTCGCAAGCTGCTGGAGGTCGGTGTTGACTGCCAGGAACTCGACCTGTGAGATGCCGGCGTCGATCATGCGGTCGACGGCGTTCATGCCGGCCCCGCCGACCCCGACGACGCGGATCACGGCAAGGTACGAGCCGGCGTCGCCGCGGTAGGAGCGCTCGAGGCGCCCGGGCGTCTCCGGCAGCGGCTGCAGGAAGCGCTCGATCGGCTTTGTGGCCGGCGGCTCGGTGGAGATGAAGGTCTGCGGTTGCGGCCGCTCGGGCGCCGCCGCGGGCGGTGGCGGTGGCGGTGTTGCGGCGATGTGCGCAGCCACGCCGGCGCGCTCCTCGCGCAGCCAGTCGGGAATGTGCTCAACGGTCGGCTCGAGCGGCTCGTGCGCCCGGCGGCGGGACGTCGCAGCCGGCACGCCCGCCGGGGCGGTCGCTGGCGCCGCTGCGGACGGAGCAGCTACAGGCTCGGGTGCGTGTGCGGGCACGGCTCCGCCGGCAGGGTCATCCTGCCGCTGGGCCGCCTCGGTCGCCTTGAACAGCTCGGCGAGCGGGCCCTCACGCATGCTCGCGCGCTTGCGCGCCACGGCGGAGCACCTCCTTCGCGAGATCGCGGTATGCCTCGGCTGCCTCGCCCTCGGGTTCGTAGCGGAGCACCGAGGAGCCCTGTACTGGCGCCTCGGCGTAGCGGATCGTCTTGCGGATCCGCGTGGTCAGGACGAGATCGCCAAAGTTCTCCTGGAGGATCTCGACCGCCTCGCGGCAGTGCAGCAGCCGACGGTCGTACATCGTCGGCAGGATCCCTTCGATCCGCACCTTCGGGTTGAGGTTCTCGCGGATCATCTGCAGGGTGTTCTCGAGCTGGACCAGGCCGCGCAGCGAGAGGTACTCGCACTGCACCGGGACGATGATCCCGTCGGCCGCGACGAAGGCATTGATCGTCAGCAGGCCGAGCGACGGCGGCGTGTCCATGAGGATGTAGTCGTAGGCGTCGCGGACGGGCGCGAGCGCCTTCTCGAGTGCCCGCTCACGGCCGATCATCCCGGAGAGGGCGAGCTCGGCGCCGGCCAGGTCGATCGACGAGACAGCGACGTCGATCTCGCGGCTGGCAATGATCTCCTGGATCGGCAGCCGGTGGACGAGCACGTCGAACATCGATCGCTCGATCGTGTCGGGATCAAGTCCCTGGCTCATCGTCAGGTTGCCCTGGGGATCCAGGTCGATCACGAGCACCCTCAGCCCGAGCTCCTTGAGCGCGACGGCGAGGTTGAGCGTGGAGGTCGTCTTGGCGACCCCGCCCTTCTGGTTGGCGAACGCAATCACGCGGGCATGGGAACTCACAGGCTCAGGCTCGTCGCGGTGGCGCAGGCGCGGAAGTGTCATCGCTGCCATCGTGGAAGCCAGTTTCGCCGGGAGCGTGGCGACTCCTTCCCGCAATCAGATCGCCTGCAGCACCTCCTCGAGCGCGACGTGGCAGCGCTCGACGGCGCGGGCGGCCTCACGGCGCAGGCTCCGTGGCTCAACCGCAACCCATGCCTCGGCCTCGCGCACGAGCTCGCGCACCTCGTCGAGCAGGACGGCCGCGGGCACGTCTGCTGCATCGAGCGTCGCGATGCGGTCGAGCCGGTCGAGCACGCTGCGGGCCTCATCCATGCGAACAACGGTATGCACACACCACGGGCGGCTCTGTCACGCCTTCGGAACAGCTTCGCGACAGCGACAGCGTGTCGGGCGGGAGAGCACACGGCCAGGCCGACGCAGGGGCGCGCGTCGGCAACCGGCCCGGCCGTCACCCGACGACGAGCCGGAGCGGCGCGCGGTCGAAGCGCGCCCGCAGGCCGACGAGCGTCTCGTCGAGCGCAGGCACGAGCGCTGCACGGTCACCGTTGAGCAAGGTCTCGACCAGGGCGCGGCGCACGCCGTCGACGGCGGTCGGCGAGCAGCCCTCGCCCCGCGCGAGCGCACGGAGCGCCGCCGCCAGCTCCGCGCGGTCGGCAGCCTGATCCGCCAGCAACACGGTGGCCCGCATGGCCGCCGCCCAGGCGCCGTCACCGTCACCGAGCAGCGCCGACAGCGCCTCGCGCAGCTGCTCCGTGCGGAACGGGTCGCCCTGGAACAGCGAGAGCTCCCAGCGGTCGAGCGCATCACCGAGGAGCGCGTCCGTGTCGGCGAGCGCGAGCTGGCCACGCAGCCGCAGCGCCAGCGCCGCGCGCAGCTGGTCGAGGCGCACCGGCTCGCCGAGCGGCTGGGTCGCCGCGATCGGGAGCACCGGGCGGATGCCATACGGCCGCAGGTCGAGAGTCTCGAACATGACCGGACCGGCGGCGATTGCCCCCGCCGTCGCGAGGCGGAGCGCGGTCACGGCGTCGGCGAGCTCGGCGGCGCCGTCGGGCACATCGCCGTCCAGCGCCGGCAGCTTGCGCGCGAGCTCGAGCACGCAGAGCTGGTCGGGCTCGCGGCCGAAGTCGCGCGGCAGGAGATTCCGCGCCTCGGGCCAGTGGTTCGCCAGCTCGCCGAGCTCGCAGCGGCGCACGCGGATGCCGTCGCCGAGCTCCGCGTCCTGGCCGAGCGAGACCCCGATCAACGGCGCGATCGCGGTATAGAGGCGACTCTCGCCGTAGAGGGTGTGCTCTAGGTCGGCATAGACGCGCTCGAAGATGTCGTCCTGCCAGTCGAAGCCGCCGCAGGCGTCGGCCAGCGAGGCGATGAGCGGGAAGAGGACACTGCGGGCGAGCGCCTGCGCCTCGTCGGCGCGGCTACCTGCATGGGCCCGGGCGAAGATGCGCGCGGCGGGCTCGCGGCGCAGCTCGTCGACCGCAATCCGGGCGTCCTCCAGATCGAGCAGCCGCTGTTCGCGGCTCTCGACGTAGTCGCGCACCAGGGGCCGTAGCTCGTAGAGCGCAGGCTTGCCGTACGAGGCGTGCTCCTCGAACGCGAACGGGATCTCACTGCCCTCGTGCACGTCCCGGTCGAGCAGCGCGAACGCCCCGAGACAGAACGAGCGCAGGGCATGGTGGAGGTGCTGAGCACGTACGGCCATGCCTCAGAGGTACGCCCCCGACGGCCCGGCTCCTGCCTCCGGCGGCCCCTGGCACCCCGGGCACCAGTACGCCATCCGGGCGTCGTCGCCCTGCGGATAGGAGCGGATGGCGGTGCCGCAGCGGGGGCACGACCGGCCGGCCCGCCGGTACACGGAGCTGCGCGGCCGGCTACCCGCGAGTGCGCCGCGCATGAGCCGAACGACTGCCGCGCACACCCGCTCCAGCGCCGCGTCATCAAGAGCGCCGAGCCGCGCCCAGGGCGAGATGCCGGCGTCCCACAGCGCCTCCGCTCGCCACATGTTCCCGACGCCGGCAATCGCCCGCTGATCGAGCAGCGCCTCCCCCACGGCGACGCCGACGCCCGGCAGCCGGAGCCGCGCGGCAAGGGCGGCCGGCTCCGCTGCGGGCGCAAGCACGTCCGGGCCGAGCCGGCGCGTCGCCGCATCCGAGAGCTCGAGCACCGGCCCGTTGAACTGGCGGGCCTCCAGCCGGTCGCCGCGCAGGACGAGCCACGGCCGGCCGCGCAACGGCGTGCCACGCGAGACGACCTGCCAGCGCCCGGTCATGCGGAGATGGCTGCGCAGCACGACGCCGCCGTCGAAGCGCAGCACGAGGTTCTTGCCGATCGCCTCGACGGCGTCGAGCCGGCGGCCGTCGATCCGGGCCGCCACGCCCAGCAGCAGGGCCCGCGGATGCGGGCTCTCGGCCGCCAGCCGCTGCCCGACGAGTGGCCGGAGCTGCTGCGCTGCACGCTGGAGGGTGTCGCCTTCGGGCATGGCTCCTAGGGTTCTCGAACGGCAGCCGCCGCCGTCTGTCCACTAAATGTCTACTATTGGCGCGATGTCCAGCGGCCTCAACATCGCGGCTCTCGCCAAGCGCACCGGGATCGCTCCCGACACCCTGCGCAAGTGGGAGCAACGCTACGGGATCCTCCGCCCCACGCGCACCGAAGGCGGCCAGCGTCGCTACAGCGAGCACGACGTCGACCGCGTCGTGTGGCTGAAGGCCAGGCTGGACGAGGGCTACCGCATCGGCGAGGCGGCCGACCTGCTCGGCGTCGAGGCCCTCGAGACCGGCACGTCGCCCCAGCAGCTCGCCCGGCTCGTCTTCGAGGCGGCGGCGCGCAGCGACGCGGGCGCGGTCAACCGCCTGCTCGACCACGCCTTCGCGCTCGAGCTCGGAGTCGCGTGCGCCGAGGTCGTGCAGCCGCTGCTGATCGCGGTCGGCGAGTCGTGGCATGCCGGGCAGATGACGATCGCGCAGGAGCACCTGGTGACGAGCGCAGTGCGCGCCCGCCTGGAGCGGAAGCTGGCCGAGGTGCGGGCGCCCGTCCACGGCCGTGCGGTGCTGGCCTGCGCGCCCGGCGAGCGGCACGAGCTCGGCCTGTTGATGCTGGCCGTGTCGCTGCGCGCCGACGGGTGGGAGGTCTCGTACCTCGGGCCCGACCTCCCTGTCGCCGAGCCGATGACGCTCGCGCGCGACATCGGGGCCGCTCTCCTCTGCTACAGCGTCGGCACCCAGGAGGCCGCCGCTGCCCTCGAGAGCGGGCTGAGCGGCAGCGAACGCCCGCCCGGAACCCAGCTGCTGGTCGGCGGGCTGGCGGCGAACGCGGTGCTGGCGGGCCGAATCGACGCGAGGCACATCAACGGCGACCTGGCGGCGGTCGTGGCGTCACTGCGGTCGCGGGCCGAGGCCCCGACGGCCGGCCGGATGATGGACACCGACGAGCCGTCGGACGCCGGAAACGTCGAAGTGATGTAAGAGCTCGAATCGGAATGAGCGTTGAACCTCGGGGCTCTCGGAGCGAGTGGGTGGGTCGACTGGCTCGCAGGCCAGGCTGGCCGCCTGGACAAGAGCCAGGCGGCACACCTGCGAAGCCCTGGCGGCCGCTCGGAGAGCGGGCACCAGGTCGCCGCAGGCCCCCAGGTCGGACGCATGGCCGCCGGACTGCGGGCCGAAGGGCGATCCGAGCGATCCGCGGGCAAGGCTCATTCTGATTCGAGCCCTAAACCTGAACCCACCTGGGTCGAGTCACACGGGTTGCACAGGTCGCTGCCGACCGAGTAGCCGGTGCGCACCGAAAGCGTCGGGCCGGAAGAGATCGTGTGGCAACTGAGGGCACGGCTCCGGGGGCAGCACCCGCGCCGGCCGCGCCGGCGAACGCGTGGAGAGCGATGCCGAGCAGTACCGATCGTCGCAGCGTCGTCGCTGCCATGTCGCAACGGCTGTTACGGGCGCAGCATGAGCCGCCTCGGCCCGGAGGTGAAGCCGGCCGCGACCAGCACCTCGAGCGCCGGGCTCTCGAGCACGGCGGTGCCGTCGAACCGCTCCACTGCGAGGCGGTTGCCCGGCCCCCGGCTGCGGCCACGCACATGGGCGACGAGCGCCGCCAGCGCCGGCTCGAGCCAGGCCGGCTCGGGGTTGCGCAGCGGCACCAGCGAGCGGCCGCCCCGCTCGACGAACAGCACGGCCTCGCCCCCGAGCAGCACCACCAGCGCCCCGGCCACGCGGGACGCGCGCGCGCCATCCCGCTTCGGCCATGGCACGACGGCCCCGTACGGCTGCGCCGGGTCGGCGGCGGCGAGCACCAGCGCGTCGAGCGCCTTCCCGTCGCGCGGCCGCAGCTCACGCAGCCGCTCGACCGCCCCGCCCAGCGCGAACTGCGCCCCGCCAAGCCCCTCGACGAAGTAGCCGCGCCGCGCCAGGCCGAGCGTCTCCAGCGCCCGCAGCTCGCCGTAAACGGCACCGTAACCGCCCGCGATGCCCTCGGCGCGCACGCCGTCGCGCGTGACGATGCCGTGCCGCTCGAGCAGGAGCTCGGCGAGCGCGCGCCGCTCGGGCGAGCCCGGGAAGAGCCGGGTGGCCAGCGACCAGCGTCCCTGCGTGGCCGTGATCGCGTTGGCGCGCTGGCGCGAGAACCGTCGCGGCCGGCGCGCCACCTTGGCGGGCTCGTACCGACGGGCTGCCCGCAGCGGCGTCCACGCATCGTTCGTGACCTCGCCGGCCCAGACGAGATCCCACAGTGCAGGCAGCGCCTCGCTGTCGTCGACGCCGGTGGCGGCGAGCAGGTCGAACCAGAACTCGGCGGAGCCGGCGAGCGCGGCGCGGATCGCGTCGTGGACGGCCCCCGCAGGCGCCGGCAAGGCGCCGCCCGGCAGCCCCAGCACGCCGGCGTCCTCTCGGAAGTACACGGCGACGCGGTCGAGCCCGGCCCCCACCCACACAACTTCCCCGGAGGCGCACAGCGCGTCGAGGGCGGCCGGCGTGAATCCCGGCACCCGCCGCGGCAGCACCTCCGCCTCCCACAGAGCCACCGGCAGCGCGAGCGCCTGCAACGGCACGAGCGCCTCGCGCAACGTCGCCCGCCGGTCGATCCCGTGCCAGCTCGGCAGGAAGCGCCCGAGGGTTGCCTGCTCGGCCGCCTCGACCTCCTTGCGCGCAAGTGCCAGCGTCAGCCGGCGGATCCGCCGCAGCACCTCGGGGTCGCACCACTCCCGCTCCGACCCGCCCGGCCGCAGCTCGCCGCGCACGAGGCGGCCGTCGCGCTCGAAAGCGCGTAGCAGGGCATCGACGACCGGCTCGGCGAGCCCGTAGCGGGCGGCCGCTGCGGCCGTGACGAAGGGGCCGTGGCCGCGCGCCCAGCGCAGCAGGAGCGACTCGAGCGGCGCCTCGCCGCCGTCGAGGAACGCTGCCGGCAGGCCACCGGGCGGCATCACGCCGAGCGCGTCGCGGTAGCGTCCCGCGTCCTCGGCGGCGATCAGCCGCTGCTCCCCGGCCAGCCTCACCAAAAGGGTGCGCCGCTCGGCGAGGAGCGGCGCAGCGAGCAAGGTAGCGAATTCGCCCGGGGCCAGGTCGCCACGTAGGCGCAGCAAGTCGTGCAGGTCGTCCGCCGACCGCGGGTCGCCCCGCAGCGACGACTCAACCTCGGCGATCGCAGCGGGGTCGAGCAGGTCGCGCAGCCCCTCCTGGCCAAGCAGCTCGCGCAGCAGGTCGCGATCGAGCGAGAGCGCCTGCGCACGCCGCTCGGCGGGCGGCGTGTCGTCCTCGTACATGTACGTGGCGACGTAGTCGAAGAGCAGCGCCGCGGCGTACGGCGATGCCGACGCCGTCTCCACGTCGACGACGTCGATCTGCCGTGACTGCACCCCGGCCAAGAGGCGCGTCAGCGCCGGCAGGTCGAACCAGTCCTGCAGGCACTCGCGGTAGGTCTCGAGCACGATCGGGAACGAGCCGTACTTGCGCGCCACCTGCAGCAGCGACTGCGCCTTCAGCCGCTGCTGCCAGAGCGGGCTGCGCTGGCCGGGCCGGCGGCGCGGGATGAGCAGGGCGCGCGCGGCGTTCTCGCGGAAGCGCGCGCCAAAGAGCGCGGTGTTGCCGACCTCGGTGACGACGAGCTCCTCGATCTCACCGGGGTCGATCATGATCGCGTCGAGCGGTGGCGGCTCGTCGGCGTCGGGGAAGTGGAAGGCGATGCCGTCGTCCGACCAGATCGCCTGGGCGTCCACGCCGAGCGAGCCGCGCAGGCGGGCCTGCACCGCGAGCGCCCACGGTGCGTGGACGCGCGCGCCGAACGGTGTCAGCACGCACAGGCGCCAGTCGCCGATCTCGTCGCGGAAGCGCTCGACGACCACAGTGCGATCCGACGGCACCGCCCCGGTCGCCGCGGTCTGATCGGAGAGGAAGGCGAGCAGGTTGCGGGCCGCCCGCTCGTCGAGCAGGAAGTCGTCGCGCAGCCGCGCGAGCGCCTGTTCATCCGCCAGCGCAGTCAGCTCGCGCGACGCCTTGCCGATCGCGACGCCGAGCTCGTAGGGCCGCCCCACTCCTTCGCCCTTCCAGAACGGCACCGCCCCGGGCACCCCCGGCGCCGGCGACACGATCACCCGGTCGCGCGTGATCTCCTCGATCCGCCACGACGACGCGCCCAGCAGGAACGTCTGTCCCGCCCGCGCCTCGTACACCATCTCCTCGTCCAGCTCGCCGATGCGGCCGCCGCCGTCGGCGGTGACCACGGCGTAGAGGCCGCGGTCGGGGATCGTGCCGCCGTTGGTGACGGCGAGCCGCTGGACACCCTCCCGCCCGCGCACGGTGCCACCCGTCCTGTCCCAGACGATGCGCGGCCGCAGCTCGGCGAACTCGTCGGAGGGATAGCGGCCGGCGAGCATGTCGAGGACGTTCTCGAGCTGCGCCCGCGAGAGCTCGGCGAACGGGTAGGCCCGGCGGACGAGGGCGTGCAGGTCGTCCACGGCGATCTCGGTCTCGGCGCAGATCGCGACGATCTGCTGCGCGAGCACGTCGAGCGGGTTGCGCGGGATCACGGTCTCCTCGATCTCGCCGTTGCGCATCGCGCGGGCGACGACGGCGGCCTCGAGCAGGTCGCCGCGGAACTTGGGGAAGATCCGGCCCTTCGAGACGGCGCCGAGCTCGTGGCCGGCGCGCCCGATCCGCTGCAGGCCGCGCG
>JANXXF010000201.1 GCA_025350775.1 Actinomycetes bacterium | reverse complement strand
GCCACAGCTCGGGGTCGGCGCGCAATGGGTCGATGCGATGGGTGTCCGTCACGCCGGGGTTGACCGAGTTGACGCGTACGCCGGCTGGGGCCAGCTCGCGCGCGAGCGCTTTCGTCAGCCCGTTGACCGCTGCCTTCGCCCCGGCATAGGCGGTCTTGCCGAGGATGCCGCCGCCCCGCTTGCCCGCCACCGAGGCGACGTTGACGACGCGGCCGCAGCGGCGCTCGGCCATGCCGGGCAGGAAGACGCGGCAGGTGTTGAAGACGCTCTTCACGTGCGAGGCGAGCACGCTGTCCCACTCCTCGCGCGCGAGCTGCAGAAACGGGCTCGAGCTGATGTTGCCGGCGGCGTTGACGAGCAGGTCGACCCGCCCGGCCTCGGCGCCGAGGGCCTGTACCGCGGCGAAGTCGGAGACGTCGCAGACGAGGGCCTGCGCGCCGAGCTGAGCGGCTAGGTCGTGCACGCCTGCGGCGTCGATGTCGACGAGGAGGGCGGTGGCGCCGTGGGCGACAGCCGCGCGCGAAGTCGCTGCGCCGATGCCGGCGGCAGCGCCCGTGACGAGGATCGTCAGGCCGGAGAGGTCGAGGCGGTCGCTGTAGGTCACTCCATCAACACTCCGCCGTCGACGTCGATCGTCTCGCCCGTCAGATACGACGCGGCCCCGGTGCAGAGGAAGACCACGGCGTCGGTCACATCCTGGATCGTGCCGCGCTCGCCCAGCGGGATCGTCGCCACGACGCGCGCGAGCAGGTCTGGGTCGTCGCGCAGCATCCTCGTCATCTCGGTGTCCATCGCCCCGGGCGAGACGACGTTGACGGTCACGCCGGCCGGCGCCAGCTCGCGCGCCAGCGCCTTCGTGAAGCCGATCACGCCGGCCTTCGCCGCGACGTAGGCGGCCTTGCCGAGAAAGCCGCCGCCCCGCTTCCCGGCCAGCGACGAGAGGTTGACGATCCGCCCGTAGCGCTGCTCGACCATCGCCGCGGCGACCTCGCGGCAGGTCAGGTACATGCTCGTGTAGTCGACGCGGAAGATCCTGTCCCACTCCTCCTCGCCGAGCTGGAGGAACGGCGTCATGCTGACGATGCCGGCGTTGTTGACGAGGATGTCGACGGTACCGAGCTCATGCCGGACAGCTGCGAAGGCGGAGCGCACGGAGGCCTCGTCGCCGACATCGCAGGCAACTGCCAGCCCGCGTGCGAGACCGGCTGCGCTGCGCTGCGCTGCCGCCTCGTCGATGTCGAGCACGGCGACGGCTGCGCCCAGCGCGTCGAGCTCGATCGCGATGCTCTCGCCGAAGCCGCGGCCGCCACCCGTGACGACGGCGCAGCGGCCGTCCAGCCGTTCACCGATCATGGGCAGCAGCATAGAGTGCACCTTAGGGCACTTCAGAGGAAAGGGGCTGCACATGCACATGGACTACGAGACCTGCAAGGTCGAGTTCTCAGGCCAGGTGGCCACGGTCACGATCGTCCCGCCGCACGCGCTCGGGAGCGGCACTGCCGACCTGCACTGGGAGCTCGGCGAGATCTTCGGTGACCTCCGTGGCGAGAACGACATCCGCGTCGTCGTCCTCACCGGCTGGCCCGGCGACTTCTATGCGCCGGCCTCCCCGGAGTTCTACGACAATGCCGAGCTGCGCCGCTACGTGACGGAGCCCGCCGGCGCCTGGAAGACCTTTACCGGCATCCTCCGCACCCATCAGGGCATGGCCGAGCTGGAGAAGCCGATCGTCGGCAAGATCACCGGCGACGCGATCGGCTTCGGCTCGAGCCTCGCGTTCGGGTGCGACCTGATCGTCTCGGTCGACGACGCGAAGTTCGCAGATGTCCATCTCGCGATGGGCGAGCTGGGCGTGGGCCCGCGCTTCGGTATCGCTGCCGGCGACGGCGGCGCCTCGCTGATCCCGCTGTTCATGTCGCCGGCGAAGGCGAAGGAGTACCTGTTCCTGGCCAAGACGTACACGGGCAGGGAGCTTGCCGACTCCGGGATCATCAACTACGCCGTGCCGGCGGCCGAGCTCGACAAGGTCGTCGACGACATGGTCACGGCGCTGCTGGCGCGCGGCGCCTACGCCCTGGCGTGGACGAAGCGGGCGGCCAACCGGCACGTCGTCGCGCAGCTGAACATGACGCTCGACGCGTCGGCTGCCTACGAGATGGTCAACTTCCTGCACATCGAGCGGCAGGACGGCGTGGATCCGCGCAGCCTG
>JANXXF010000185.1 GCA_025350775.1 Actinomycetes bacterium | reverse complement strand
GCTCGATCCGCCGCAGGACGGCCCGTACCGACTCCTCGTCCGGCAGGATCGCGCGGCACCCGCCGATGTCCTGCATCCGTGAGAGCTGCATCCCCGGGTGGCGCACCAGCTTCCCGAGCAGCGTCGGCAACCGCTTCAGCCGTTGCGTCACCACGACCTCATGGCCCTCCGCGTCGACCATCATCCGCACCCCGATCGCTGTCCTGTCAAGCGGCCCCTGGAAGCCCGTCCGGAATGCGTTGACGAGCGCGAGCGCATGGACAACTTCGCCATCGGGCGCGAGCGACTCCGCCGGCCGGTCGAGGTCCGTCCACCACACTCGCACCAAGTCGCCTGCGCGGTTGATCGCCCTCTTCGACGCAGGAAGCGGAACATCAGCCACAGCCCTGTAGTCTCGCACGCCGCCACGCCATACGACATACGGTGAGTTGACACGACCCGTAGCGCATCGCCAGGGGATGTGACCGACGCGACCGGGGACGGCATGGGAGATCGATGAAGCACACATCGCTGTATCTCGAGGAGGGCCTACTCGCCGAGGCAGGGGCGACGCTCGGCACTTCCGGCCGCACCGCGACGGTTCGTGCAGCGCTCGAGGACGTCGTCCGCCGGCGCAAGCTGCGCGAGCTTGCCGCCTGGGATCTCGAGGGCCTCACGCCCGAGCGGCTGAGCGAGCTCCGTCAGCTCCGTCCCGTCGACGCTGAGTAGGTGGCCGCGCTCGCCGACACGAGCGCGTGGGCCTGGTCGCGCAAGACGGGTTATTCGCACCTCCGCCAGGCGTTCGACGAGCGGCTCCTGGAGGGCGCCATCGCCACCTGCGCGCTGGTCAAGCTTGAGCTCCTCTACAACACGCGGAGCGCAAGTGAGTTCCGCGATCGTCGCGCCCAGCTCGATCTGCTCGACGATTGCCCGCTCCGGCCGGGCCAGTGGAGTCGCGCGCTCGACGTCATGAACTCCCTCGCGGCTGCGGGCCGGATGCACCACCGCTCGGTGAAATGGGCCGACCTGCTGATCGCAGCCGCAGCCGAGGCCGCAGGAGTCGCCGTTCTTCACCACGACGAGGACTACGTCCGGATCGCCGCCATCACGGGCCAGCCGATCGAATGGCTCGCACCGCGGGGCACACTCGAGTAGAACCTGATCCCGCATCGCCGGCCGCTGCCTCCGTCAGCCCAGCGCCGCCTCGAGCTGTGCGCCAATGCTCGCGACGGTCGGCCCCGCAACGACGCCGGGTGCGACGACCGCGGCCGTCTCGGTGGCCTCGCGCAGCAGGGCGTCGCGATCGCGTGAGAGCGTGCCGCGCACGACGAGCAGGCCGGCCCGGGCGCGCGAGCGCCACTCGACGACGCCCGGCAACCCCGCTGCCGGCCGGCCGGCAGCGCTCTTCGAGAGCCCGACCACCCGGCCTAGCTCCCTGGCCAGCCGTGCGGCCTGCCGCTCGAGCAGCGGCGCCTCGAGCGCTGCGGCCTCGACCTCGGCGCCGTGGCTCTCGAGCGCGGCCCGGGCGCGGGCAGAGGCGTCGCGGGCGCTGCGCAGCCGGTCGGCGGCCAGGCCGGCCTCGAGGCGCAGGGCGGCCGCCTCCCTGGCCTGGCGGGCCTCGGCGTCGCGGGCGGCCTTGTCGGCCGCGTTACGGGCCCGCTCGGCCTCCCCGACGGCGACGTCGGCGACCGCGAGCGCCGCGGCGAGCCGGTCGTGCTCGGCAGGCGCGGCCAGCAGGAACGCATCGACCACGGCGGCGCGGGCGCCCACCTCCTCGGCGCCCTGCTCGAGCCGGACGACCTCGTCGAACGCGGCTGCGAGGGCCGCGTCGCGCAGCTCGAGCTCGCGCAGCACGACGAGCGCGGGATGCGGCACGGCAGCCACCGCCTACGTGAGCTGGTACTCGGGCCCGGAGCCGCCCTCGGGCGGCGTCAGCCGGCCGCCCTTGGCGGTGATCGCGCCGCACTGGACACAGTTCGACGGCGCCATCAGCACCTCGACTGTGCCGTTGCCACGGTCGGCTCCGATCTCGTAGACCTGGGCCGGGCACAGCCGCACCCACAGCTCGGCAACAGCGCGTGGCACCGTCTCCTGGATGCGGATGTGGTTCGGCTGGTCATCGCGCGTGCGGTTGCCCGACGCGAAGACCGATGAGAGCTTGTCGAAGGTGAGCTTGCCGTCCGGCACCGGGTAGCTCGCGGCGCGGTTCGTGCGCAGTAGCGGCTGCTCGGCGTCGGCGTGGGTCGGCACGTCCCCGGGCGGGAAGTTGCCCTTCGAGGCGATCATCGCGCTGGCGAGCGCGCCGCCCCTGACCATCCCCTTCGAGAAGACCTGGCGCATGTTGCGCACCTCGCGCAGCTCCTTGCCGATGAAGCCGCTGCGGACGGCCGCGTCGTAGGAGGCGAGCGCCTTGCGCGGGCCCTGGCCGCGGTCGAACGAGGCGACGATCGCCTCGGCGGCGAGCCGGCCCGACTCGATGGCGTAGTGGATGCCCTTGAGCCGGGGGACGTTGACCATGCCCGCGCCGTCCC
This sequence comes from Actinomycetes bacterium, assembly GCA_025350775.1. Classification (GTDB taxonomy): domain Bacteria; phylum Actinomycetota; class Thermoleophilia; order Gaiellales; family Gaiellaceae; genus CANFDS01. Next base: position 365 of record JANXXF010000185.1, on the reverse strand, counting down.
CGCAGATGACCATGCCGGGCGCGTACAGCCGGGTCGGCATGGCGAGATAGCCGCCCGACGGGATCGTCTTGGCGCCCCAGGCCAGCCGCTCGCCGCCCTCGAGCATGCCGCGGATCTTGGGGTGCGTCTTGAACTCCTGCAGCAGGTCGTGGGCCGAGAGCTCGACGTCGCGGTAGTCGAGTCCGATGACAAAGCCGAGCGAGACCAGGTCCGGCCCCATCGGGTAGAGCCACGAGCCGCCGAACTCGCGGTACTTCGCCTGCGGCCGCAGCGGCCAGCCCATCGTGTGGACGATGCCGTCGAGCGGCTTCGCGACGCGCCAGACCTCCTTGACGCCGAGCTCCCACTGCTGCGGGTGCGGGCTG
>JANXXF010000180.1 GCA_025350775.1 Actinomycetes bacterium | reverse complement strand
CCTTTCCAGATATCCGGCCCCGACGTCGTCCCCGACCTGGCTGCTGCTCACTGGAGGCTTGATGTGCATTGGCGCGGCAGCGGTTGCCGCCACGGGCGCGGCGCCGTGACGCCCCGGCTTGGCCCGGGACAGCCCCGTCAGGGGCGCCAATGCACATCAAGCCTCTAGACGACGCCCGACTCGCGCAGCAGCGTGATCTCCTCGGGCGTGTAGCCGAGCGACGCGAGCACCTCGTCGGTGTGCTTGCCGGGGGTCGGGCCGAGGTGGCGCACCTCGCCGGGGGTGCGCGAGAAGCGCGGGACGACGTTGGGCACGCGGGTCGGGCCGAGCTCCTCGTCGTCGATCTCGACGATCATCCCGCGCGCCGCCACATGGGGGTCGGCGAAGATCTGCGCAATGTCGTACACGGGCGCGATGCCGGCCTGGTGCGCGTCGAAGATCTCGATCACCTCGGCCTGCGTGTGCAGGATCATCCAGTCGCTGACGATCTGCTCCATCTCGTCGGCGCGCCCGAGCCGGGCGGCATTGCCGGCGAAGTCCGGGTCGGTGATCAGCTCGGGCCGGCCGATCGCCCGCATCGTCCGCTCGAAGATCGCCGGCGTCGAGGCCGCGAGCGCGACGTAGCGCCCGTCGCTGCACTCGTACACATTGCGCGGTGTGACGAAAGGGAAGCGATTGCCGGTGCGCCCCATCACGACGCCGAGGCGGTCGTACAGCGTCGCCTGCTGGCCGATCAGCGAGAACAGCGACTCGAGGATCGAGATGTCGATCACCTGCCCGACGCCGCCGCCGTTCGCGTCCCGCTCGTAGAGGGCCGTCATCACGGCGAACGCGCCGAGGATCGAGGTGACCGCGTCGCCGAGCGCCATCGGCGGCAGCGTCGGCGGGTTCTCGGGGAAGCCGTTGAGGTGCGCCCAGCCGCTCATCGCCTCGGCGAGGGTGCCGAAGCCGGGCCGGCCGGCGTACGGGCCGTCCTGCCCGTAGCCGGTGACGCGCAGCAGGACGAGCCGGGGGTTCACGGCGGAGAGGACGTCGTAGCCGAGGCCCCAGCGCTCCAGCGTGCCCGGCCGGAAATTCTCGACGAGCACGTCGGCGTCGCGTACGAGGCGCAGCAGGATCTCCTTGCCCGCGGGCGTGCTCAGGTTGGCGGTCATCACGCGCTTGTTGCGCGCGTCCACCTTCCACCACAGCGGCACGCCGGCGTCGGCCCAGCCGATCCCGCGCAGCGGGTCGCCCGCGGACGGGTGCTCGACCTTGATCACGTCGGCGCCGAAGTCGGCCATCCGCGTGGCCATCCACGGGCCGGCGCCGAGCGTCGCGACGTCGATCACCTTGACGCCCTCCAGCGGCTTGCGGGTGGGCGCGCTCACCGGGCCGCCGCCCCGGTCGCCCCGGCCGCCCCGGTCTCCCCGGTCGCCCTGGCCGCCCCGGCCGCGCCGATCTCGGCCTGCACCCGGGCCATCGCCACGCGCAGCGCCGCCACCTCGGCGGGCTGCCACTCGCGCGGCCCCCGGTTCTCGTGCACCGACAGCCAGCCGGTCACGGCGCCTTCCACGACGATCGGCCCCAGCATCTGGGCGAGCGTCCCGTACTGCTGGATCAGCTCGGGCGGTGGCGGCGGGTCGGCCGCGAGCGTGTCGCTCTGGACGAGCACGTCGAGCGTCTCCATCAGGCGGCGCGCGGTGGGGGCGTTGCGCTGGTCGAGCCGGCCCTCGCGGATCGAGGCGACCCCCGGGGCGAGCGCCTCGGCGACGACCGGGAAGTTGTCCCCGGGCGTGTCCAGGCGCAACGTGATGCGGCTTGCGCAGGTGGCGGCAAGCAGGTCGTCGACGATCGGTTGGAACGGGGCGCTGGAGCTGGTCACGGATCGGTTCCCTTGGTCGGCGGGGGCACGGACGGTAGGCCGGTCACTCCATCGCGATGCCACCGTCGACGTTGAGCGTCGTGCCAGTGACATAGCGGGAGGCGTCGGAGAGCAGGAAGACGATGGCGGCGGCAATCTCGTCGGCGTGGGCCGGGCGGCCGAGCGGGATCCCCGCC
>JANXXF010000173.1 GCA_025350775.1 Actinomycetes bacterium | reverse complement strand
GCTGCTGCCGCGCATCGTGGGCAGCCTCGGCAGCGTGATCGGCCAGGCCACCTCGTGGGAGGTGATCGAGCAGCACACCGACCTGCTCGTCTGCTTCGGCGGCATCCCGCTGAAGAACGCGGCGGTCAACCACGGAGGCATCACCCGCCACACGGTGGGCGGGCACCTGCGCGCCGCGCGCGACCGCGGCACCCGCTTCGTCCTCTTCGGCCCGGTGCGCGACGACCTCGCCCTCGAGCTCGGCGCCGAGTGGCACCCGCTCAACCCCGGCAGCGACACCGCGGCGATGCTGGCGCTCACGCACGTCCTCGTCACGGAGGGCCTGCACGACCGCGACTTTTTGGAGCGCTGCACCGTGGGCTACGAGCGCTTCGCCCCCTACCTGCTGGGCGAGGGCGACGGGCAGCCGAAGTCGCCGGAGTGGGCGGCGCCGCTCTGCGGCATCCCTGCCGAGACGCTGCGCTCGCTGGCCCGCCGGATGGCCGCCTCGCGCACGCTGGTCACCACCACCTGGTCGCTGCAGCGCGCCGAGTTCGGCGAGCAGCCGGTGTGGATGGCCCTCGTGCTCGCCTCGCTGCTCGGCCAGATCGGGCTGCCGGGCGGCGGCTTCGGCCACGGCTACGGTGGGGTCACCGACGTCGGCCGCCAGTCGCTACCGATCGGGCTGCCGAGCTTCCCGCAGGGGCGCAACCCGGTCACCGACTTCATCCCCGTCGCGCGCATCGCCGACATGCTGCTGCACCCGGGCGAGCCCTTCGACTACGACGGCCGCACGCTCGCCTACCCGGACGTCCGCCTCGTCTACTGGGCCGGCGGCAACCCGTTCCACCACCACCAGGACCTGAACCGGCTGCGCGAGGCGTTCTCGCGCCCCGACACGGTGGTCGTGCACGACCCGTTCTGGACGGCGACCGCCCGCCACGCCGACCTCGTGCTGCCCGCGACCACGACGCTCGAGCGCGACGACATCGGCTGCTCGCGGGCCGACCCGCGGCTCGTGGCGATGAAGCAGGTGCTGCCGCCCGTGGGCGAGGCACGCAGCGACTACGCGATCCTGCGCGAGCTGGCGGTCCGGCTCGGGCCCGAGGTCGAGCAGCGCTTCACGGAGGGCCGCAGCGAGCGGGCCTGGCTCGAGCACATGTACGAGCAGTGGGCCGAGCACGCCGTGGGCACGGGGCTCGACGTGCCGCCCTTCGCCGAGTTCTGGGAGCGAGGCGAGCTCGAGCTGCCCGCCGGCCCCACCGACCACGTGCACCTCGCCGCCTTCCGCGCTGACCCCGCCGGCAAGAAGCTGCCGACGCCCAGCGGGTGCATCGAGATCTTCTCCGAGGCCATCGACGCGCTCGGCCTCGACGACTGCCCCGGGCACCCGGTGTGGCTCGAGCCCGAGGAGTGGCAGGGCTCGCCGCTTGCCGCCGAGTTCCCGCTGGTGCTGATCGCCAACAACCCGGCTACGCGCCTGCACAGCCAGCTCGACGTGGGCGCGCACTCTCAGGCAAGCAAGGTGCAGGGGCGTGAGCCGGCGCGGATGCACCCGTCGGAACTGGCGGCACGCGGCATCGCGGCGGGCGACGTCGTGCGCCTCTTCAACCGCCGCGGCAGCTGCCTCGCCGGCGTCGTCGCCAGCGAGGACGTGCGCCCCGGCGTCGTCCAGCTCTCGACGGGCGCCTGGTTCGACCCCGACGACCCGGCCGCCGACATCACCATGTGCCGCCACGGCAACCCCAACGTGCTGACGCACGACCGCGGCACGTCGCGGCTCGGCCAGGGCTGCACCGGCCAGCACGCGCTGGTCGAGGTGGCGCGCTGGGAGGGCGAGCTGCCGCCGTTGCGCACCCTGGCGCCGCCCGAGATCGTCGCGCGCTGACATCTGGCACGAACCCCGCGGCCAGGGAGCGCCTCCTCGGCGGCGAGCGCAAGGACGTCGTGCCGCTCACCGCGACGCCGGTCAACAACGGCCTCTGGGATCTCTTCGACCTCGTGATGCTCTTCGCGCACCCCGACCGCGCGTTCTCGTCGATCGGCATCCCGTCCGTGCGCATGCTCTTGTCACCGCCGGCGCCAACAGCCGCGACCCCGCCGTCATCCTCCCCGAGGGCGCCGACCGTGCCGCCGACGCCCTTGCCGTGGAGCGCAGCAGCACCGTCCGGCGCGAGCTGAACGGGATAGCAGCCGAGGTGCGCGAGCTACGGTTGACACGCAACGAGGCAGCTCGGCGGATCGTCGAGCTGGTCGACCGGGTCGGACTCCAGCCCGTGCGCGTCGACGACGTGCCACCCGAGATCGCCGAGGACGATCTCGGGGTCGTCTGCTGGATGGCGGTACTGTCCGCGGCCGCCGAATAGCCGTCCTCCCCCGCCGCCCGCGTCAAGATGCAGCCGTGCCGCCGGCCTCGACGACTCCTGCCGCCCGCCCGCG
>JANXXF010000130.1 GCA_025350775.1 Actinomycetes bacterium | reverse complement strand
GGCGGCGTACGCGCCGTGCAGCTCGCCGCGCACGTATCACGGCCTTGCGGCGGGACCGCATAGCTTCTGCGTGTTGGGGACGCTGGACGTGTCGCCCCGGTGCTGGTCGTGGACGATCGTCAGCCCTGGTCAGCCGGTCGTGTCGATCCTCGACGTGTCGGTCGTGGGGAATAACGCGAAGGTCTCGTTCACCTCGGATCAGGCAGCGTCCGGTCCGCGTTACACATGCTCGCTCGACGGCGCGGCGTACAGGTCGTGCTCGTCACCGCTCACCTACCACGGCCTCGCGATGGGGCCGCACATGGTGAGCGTGCTGGCAACGAACTTCGCCGGCGACACCTCAACGGTGCCCGCCACACAGGCGTTCGTCGTCTAACCCCAATCGGAATGGGAAGACCCGCCGGCGCGCACCACAGCGTCGGCGGGCCACCCCTGAAGCTGCGGGCAGCGCCTACCCCACCGGCCCGGTGCGTGGGGAACGCGGTGAGACCCGTCGAGCGGAGGTACGCCCAGCATTCGGCCTCGCTGCTAGGTCACGGCCGCTGGTTCAGTTGCCTCGCTCTGCAGGCAGCACCGCCTCGAAGTTGTTCAAGGCTGAAGCTTGCCAGCCCGGAATCCGTGCGGGCTCACGTACCGTCCGGTCGTGTGTGATTTGTCCGGTGCGGCCGTCGTGCCGTTTAGAACACCGAAGCGTGAAAGTACAATCAGTGCGACGAGAACGAGCCAGAGCCCGACAATCGCAGTGGTCATGAGTTTGAGGTGCGCTGAAGCGATCGACGGGTGTGCGATCGGTATATCCGAAGACGCTGCTCTGCAGGGAGTTCGTTGTTGATCCGACAACGAGCAAATGGCCCCGGGAGGAGTTGAACCTCCGCACGCAGATTCGAAGTCTGCCGCTCTGTCCACTGAGCTACGGGGCCGTGCAGGGTGAAGTATGCCCGGGCCGGCAGCGGGCGGGGTGAGGGGCCGAGCGCGGCGGGGCGGAGGAACGGAAGCCGCTGCGCAGAGGGAGGGTCAGCCGCGCGAGCAGTCGGCGCAGGCGCCGTGCAGCACCAGCTCGTGGCCGGCGACGCGGGCGCCGAGGCGCTCGGCGACACGGTCGAGCTCGGCCTCGAGCGCGGCGTCCTCGAACGCGACGACCCGGCCGCAGCCGTTGCACAGGAGGTGGTGGTGATGGTCGCCGCCGGGGTGCGCGGCCTCGAAGCGAGCCACGCCGCCGCCGACGTCGACGCGCTGCACCAGCTGCAGCTGGAACAGCTGGTCGAGCACGCGATAGATGCTGGCGATTCCGACGCTGCGGCCGCCACCGCGCAGCCGGTCGAAGATCTCCTGCGCCGAGAGGCAGCAGTCCTGCTCGGCCAGCAGCTCGACCACCGCCGCGCGGGCGCCGCCGGCGCGGAAGCCCTCGCGCTCGAAACGGGCGAGGACGTGCTCGCTCCAGGATGGGCCCTCGTGGGCGTGGCCGGAGTGGCTGTGGGCTGCCGTGGTCATCGTGCGTCTCATGATAACGCTTCTCAGTCTCTAGCGATGCTTTAGATCGGTAATGAAAACCGTTCCCATTATTGCTAGCCTCTCTCGACATGCACTGGCTCACCGACCCGTTCGCCCCGGCGTTCATGCAGCGAGCCTTGCTCGAGCTGGCGCTGCTCTCGGTGGCCGCGGGTGCGCTCGGGGCGTTCGTCGTGCTGCGCCGGCTCGCCTTCGCGACGCACGCGCTGGGCGTGGGGGCGTTCCCCGGCGCGGTCGTCGCGTACGGGATCGGGGTGAGCGCGTTTGCGGGCGGGCTGGCGTCGTCGCTCCTGCTGGCGCTGGGGCTGGCGCTGCTCGGCCGGCGGCGCGACCTCGACACCGCCGCCGCAACCGGCCTGCTGCTGGCGGGCGCGCTCGCGCTCGGCTCGCTGCTCGTCTCCGACGTCTTCTCGCAGGACGCGCGCGTGGACACGCTGCTGTTCGGGTCGCTGCTCGGTGTCACCGACGCCGACGTGTGGCGCTCGGCCGCCGTCGTGGGCGGCGTCGCCGTCGCGGCGCTCGCGCTGGGGCGCGGCTGGCTGCTCGTCGCGTTCGACCGCGAGAGCGCCCCCGTCTTCGGCTTCCGGCCCGCCCTGCTCGACCTCGCGCTCACCGCCGTCCTGGCGGTCACCGCTGTCGCCACCGTGGACGCGGTGGGGAGCCTGCTCGTCTCGGCGCTCTTCGTCGTGCCCGCGGCGACCGCGCGGCTCGTCGCCCGGCGGGTGCCGGCGTTCGTCGCGGGGGCCGCGGCGCTCGCCCTCGCCGAGTCGGTCGTGGGGCTGTGGCTCGCGTACCGGCTCGACGCGCCGCCCGGCGCCACCGTCGCCATCTGCGCGGCCGTGACGTTTGCCGCGGTGTACGCATGGCGCGAGCTGCGGGTGCCCGCGCGGCGGGGGCTGGCCGTGGTGGGGCTTGGCGCGGCGCTGCTCG
>JANXXF010000164.1 GCA_025350775.1 Actinomycetes bacterium | reverse complement strand
GCGAGCTCGATCACCTGGCGCTCCGTGTGGGGCAGCTCCTCGAGTGCGCGATGCACCCGCCACGAGACCCACTCGGCCTCGGCACGGTCGCCGGGCAGCGGCTCGCGGTCGGGGGTGTCGGGCACCTCGGCGGTCGTCTCGGGCCGGCGGCGGCCCCGGTCGGCGATCGCGTTGCGCGCGACCGCGTACAGCCACGGGGCGCCCGGCCCCCGCTCCGGCTTGTAGCTCCCGGCCGAGCGCCAGATCGCGGCGAACGTCTCCTGGACGGCGTCCTCGGCCGTGCCGCGGTCGCCCAGACGCCGCAGCGCCAGCCCCAGCACCGAGCGCGCGTACCGCTTGTACAGTGCCTCGAAGGCCACGCGGTCGCCGGCGCCGACCCGCTCCAGCAGCTCCGCGTCCGTGGTCTCGAGCGCCTGCACGAGGTGGATAGTGGCCGTTGCGGCGGTCGGCGGCAACCCGCAGGTGAGGGCGAGTGTTGCGCTCATCATCACGAACGTGTACGCGGCGCCGCCGCTCCCGGATTGCCCGCCACTGCCGATGCGCCTCCAGCCGGCCCGGAATGGGCGATATGCTCCGCCCGCGTGTTCGAGTCCACGAAAGGATTGTGATGTCTGCGCTTGCCTACAACCACGTCGAGATCGCTGCGAAGCCGCTGAAGGCTGCGCTGCTCGAGCTCGACGGCATCTCCCGTGAGTCGGTCGAGGCTCACCACAAGCTCTACACCGGCTACGTGAACAAGCGGAATGAACTGCTGAAGCGTCTCGCCGAGGTCGACCTCTCCACCGCGAACCAGGTCTACTCGGACCTGCGCGCGCTCAAGGTCGACTACACGTTCGCCGTCGGCGGCGTGAAGAACCACGAGGTCTACTTCGATCACCTGGGCGGCCACGGCGGCGATCCGGACGGTGCGATCGGCTACCTGATCAAGCGTGACTTCGGCTCGGTCGGCTCCTGGAAAGCCGACCTCAAGGCGACGGGCATCGCCGGCCGCGGCTGGGCGTGGACAGCCTACGACTGGGACGAGGGCCGCCTGTTCAACTACATCGGCGACGCTCAGAACACGTTCCCGGTGTGGAACGCGACGCCGCTCGTGGCACTCGACGTCTACGAGCACGCGTACTTCTCGGACTACCTCACCGATCGTGGCTCGTACATCGATGCGTTCTTCCGGAACCTCGACTGGAACGTCGTCAACGACTGGGTCGCCAAATACCAGATCCCGGCCTGATCGGCTGATGGCCCGGCCGGCTCGACCGTGCTCTTCACCCTCCTCGTCGTAGTCGGATACCTCGCCGGGAGCATCCCGGCGGGGTACTGGCTCGTCCGCCTGACAAAGGGCGTCGACATCCGCACGGTCGGTAGCGGCAACGTCGGCGCCACGAACGTCTGGCGTACCTACGGCCGCAACTACGGCCTGCCGGTGATGCTCTTCGACGTCGCCAAGGGGCTCGTGCCGGCGCTGGTGGCAACGCTCACGGTCAGCCACCTGGCCGGCGTCCTCGCGGGCGCGGCGGCCATGGTCGGCCACGCGCGGCCGCTCTTCATGAAGTTCCAGAAGGGCGGCAAGATGGTTGCGACGACGGGCGGCGCCATCCTCGGCGTCGCACCGCTCGTCGGCCTCGCGGCGATCGGCGTCTTCCTCGTGGTCTTCCTGATCGGCCGTTATGTGTCGCTCGGCTCGATTGTCGCGACAGCCTCGCTGGCGCCGATCGCTGCGGCCCTCGGCGAGCCGTGGCCGGTGATCGCGATGGGTGCGGCCGCGTGGCTCGCGGTCGTGGTGCTGCACCGGTCGAACATCGGCCGCCTCCGCGCGGGCACCGAGAGTCGTGCGACGCTGCGGCGCCGGAAGGGCGGGGCGCCCGTCGCCCCGACGCCGTAGCCGGCCGTGTCTGACGCCCTTGACCGGCACGACACGAGCTTCGAGCGGCTCGTCATGCTCGCCGCCCACGACCTGCGCACGCCGCTCGCGACGATCTTCGGCTTCTCGCGCACCCTCGGGCGCGACGCCACGCTCGGCGAGCAGCAGCGGAAGTACGTCGAGATGATCGAG
>JANXXF010000103.1 GCA_025350775.1 Actinomycetes bacterium | reverse complement strand
GGCGGCGTCCGAGACCTGGTCGGGGCCTTGCGGCACCGTCTGCGCGCCGGCCTTGACCGCGATGCCGGGACGGAACGCGGTGTCCGCGCGCTCCTGGAAGGCGAAGTTGAGGTACCAGGCCTCGACGTTCTCGTGGAGGTGGGAGAGCTGCATGTGCGTGCCGCCGTTGAAGTAGCCGTCCGGCGACGTGACGTAGCCGAGCGCCTCGAAGTTGGCGATCCGCGCGGGCCCCAGCCCGGCCTTCTGGGTCGAGGTGAAGCCGAGGAACAGCTCGGCGCCGTCGGGGATCAGGTCGGCGCCGCGGATACCTGCGGCCTGCGCCATCTGCTTGGGCAGGCCGGGGCCACCGTCGAAGCCGCCGCCGGCGAAGCCCCGGCGAATGCTGGTCGGCTCGAACACGCCGAGCTCGTCGAACAGGATGCGGTGGGCCACCGCGATGGTGGCGAGCGTGTCGCTGCGCAGCAGGATGGCCACGTCGTTCTGCTCGAGCAGCGTCTCCTCGGGGTCGCTCGAGAAGCGCACGGCGTCGGTGAGCGCGGCGACGGGCCTGCCAGCGCTTTGCGAGGCTCGCTGGTCGACCGGCATCAGCCGCCCGGCCTGGCGGGGCACGTAGCTGCGAAAGTACGGCACCCCCCACGCAAGCGTCACGCCGAGGCCTGCCGGTGTAGCCGGGTAGCGCGCGGCGAGCGTGGCCAGCGCCTCGGTCAGCTCGCGGCGGGCGCGGCCGAGGTCACCGGCCTTCACGCGAGCGGTCACGACCTCGTGATGGAGCGGCGGCACGAGCACCTCGACGCCGTCGGAGACGATCTCGCGGACACCGTCGAGCAGGTGCTGCTCGCCGTGGTCGCCGGCCGGCCCGGACGAGCCGTTGCCGCGGCTGGGCGACCCGGCGAAGCGATCGACCAGCTCGTAGATGCCGACGCCCGCGAGGGCGCCGCCACCGGCGCCCACCAGCAACGACCGCCGCGACAGCCGCACCCGCGTCAGCCCTTCGGCCGGACGAGCTCCAGCGCTGCGAGCTCCCGGTCGAGGTTCGCGACCACCTTCGCGTAGGTAAGCGGTGGCGCGACGTGCTGGGAGAGCGTGTAGAGCGAGCCGTTCAGCCGCCAGGCGTAGAGGACGTGCCACTGGTCGGCGCCCTGGTTGACGGTGTAGACGGTGACGGTGATGCCTCTCGCCCGCTTCGTGCCGCGGGCGTCGGCAAAGCAGGGCAGCTTGCGGCGGACGATCTTGCCGCCGTCGTTGAGCGTGTCCTCGCAGGTGGGGATGACGGGTCTGCCCGGGTAGCCGCGGAGGTTGACATGCAGCTCGCCGCCGGCCGCGCCCGGCCCGGTCTCCTGCCAGACGAAGCCCATCAGGTAGGCGCCGTCCTTCGCCACCGAGTCGATGTTGTTCCAGCGGCCGCCGATGTCGCCGGTGAGCGGGTCGGGCAGCCACGCCGGGCAGTACACAGGCGCCTTGATGCGGTTGGCGAGCCGCTGCCAGGTGATGCGCCAGGCAGTGGGGCAGGCGGCCGCCTGGCCGGGCCGGGCCGAAACAGCCGGGGCGGCAGGGATGGCCCGGGCAGCCGGGGCACTCACGGCGCCGGGCGCCTCCGAGACGGCGACGCCGAAGGCGACGAGCGCGGCGACGTACGCGAGCAGGTGGCGGGCAGTCCTGATGCGAGAGCGGCGACGCCGCGGGTGGCTCATGCGCATGGTTATAGCCGGTACACCCGTACCCAGGGGCCGGTGCGCCCGGCGCCTGGCTCGACGTCCAGCACCCGGGTGGCCGAACGTGCGAGGTCGTCGTAGAAGCGCGCCTCGCGCGGGTACGCAGTACGTGCCCGCTGGACACGATCGGCGACGGCGCCGGTGACGACGACGTAGCGAACCCCACCGGCGCGCAGCCGCCCGACGTCGCGGTTGGGATCGAACGCGCGTCCGGGGCCAGGCAGCAGCAGTGGCAGCGCGCGCCGCCCGGACAGCGCCGTCGACGACTCGGCCGCGAGCGGCGCCGCGATGGGCACGTTCGCGGCAATCCAGCGAGCCGCCACCACGCGGGTGTCGGTGCGGGTGAGCCGGGAGGCATCGTCAATCGACCACCAGAGCGGCACGACGAGCAGCGCGAGCGCGAGCGGCCGGGCCGGCCTCAGCCTGCCGGCGAGCACGCCGACGGCGGGGATCAGCGGCAGCGTGTAGCGGTCGAAGTGCGCGTTGAGCGTCATCAGGTCGAGGAAGTAGACGACAACGAACGCGGCGAGCGCGAGGTCGGTGCGTGACCGCTTCCACAGCGCGACGAGCAGGCCAACGGCGGCCAGCACGAGCAGCGGGCCGACTCCCTGCCACAGCCGGTCGAGGAAGGCGAGCGGCGTCGGATAGTCGTGCTCGAAGCCGAGCCAGCCCGCGCGCGCGAGCCGCTGGACGCGCAGCGCCTCATGCACCGCCTGGTGCGGGTGCACCAGCACGAAGGGGCTCGTCGCGAGGAAGGCCGCAGCGGCCAGCGCCACACCGGCCGCCACGCGTCGCCACTGCCCCCAGCCGGCGACGACGAGCGGCACGAGCAGGAGGACGCCCGGGTACTTCGCGCCCGCCGCGAGCCCGGCGACGACCCCGGCCCACTCCAGCCTGCCCGCGACGATCAGCGCGAGCGCCGCCGCCACGCCCAGCGTCAGCGGCACGTCGGTGACGGCCATGCGCGAGTACGAGACGTGAATCGTGGCCACGGCGACGGTCGCGGCACCGACCAGGGCAGCCTGCCCGCCGTAGGCCCGCCGGCCCAGCCACCAGGTGGCCGCCACGGCGCCGAGCCCGAGCACGAGGATCACCACGCGCGCGGTCAGGAACGACGGCGTGTCCTGCCACGCCTGGAACGGCGCGAGCAGGTACATGACGAGCGTCGGATAGTCGAACCAGTGGGGGTCGAGGCCGCCGCCGTGCACCATCTTCCAGGCGCGCGGCACGATCGACTGCTCGTCGGGGTTGAGCAGCGTCCCGAACGGGAGGCCGTACTGGATGCCGACCGCGCGCAGGGCGCCGCCGAGCGCGAGAACAGCCAGCAGGGCGAGCGCGCCGGCCCGGCCGGCCCCGGCGGCCCTCCCCCTAGACCGCGTGCGGCGCGCCACCGACGAGCCCGGCGACATCCCCCGGCCCGACGAGCACTGCATCGAAGCCGGCGCGCTCGAGCGCGTGCAGCTGCTCGCGGCTCGTCACGCTGAGTGCCGCGACCGCC
>JANXXF010000033.1 GCA_025350775.1 Actinomycetes bacterium | reverse complement strand
GGCGGCGTGATGCGCAGGGCGGTCGGGCCGGCGGTGCCCACCAGCAGCCCGCGCTCCATGCACGCGGCAACCGCATCGTTGCCGGGCCGGTCGATCTCGGCGGCCAGCAGCAGGCCGCGCCCACGCACCTCCGACACCTGGGGGATCGCACGCAGCCCCGCGGCCAGCCGCTCGCCGACCGCGCGCACGTGCGCCAGCAGCGCGTCGTCGATCAGGTCGAGCACGGCGCAGGCCGCCGCCGCCGCGACCGGGTTGCCGCCGAAGGTGGAGGCGTGGTCGCCCGGCTCGAAGCCGCGCGGCGCCTCGTTGGCAACGAGGAGGGCGCCGATCGGGAGGCCGTTCGCGAGGCCTTTCGCCAGCGTCAGCGCGTCGGGCCGCACGCCCAGCTGCTCCCAGGCGAAGAAGCTGCCCGTGCGCCCGGTGCCCGTCTGGATCTCGTCGAGAATGAGCAAGGCGCCGCGCGCCGTGGCGATCTCGCGGGCCGCCTCCATGAACTCCTGCGTCACCGCGTTGACGCCGCCCTCGCCCTGGATCGGCTCGAGCAGGATGCAGCCGGTGTCGGGGCCGACCGCCTGGCCGAGCGCATCGGTGTCGTTGAGCGGCACGAAGCTCGCGCCCGGCAGGCCCGGCTCGAACGCCGCGCGCTTCGCCGGCTGCCCCGTCACCGAGAGCGCCCCGAAGGTGCGGCCGTGGAACGACCCCTCGAGCGCGACGAACCCGGGCTTGCCGGTCGCCTTGCGCGCGTACTTGAGCGCTGCCTCGATCGACTCGGCGCCGGAGTTGCAGAAGAAGGCCTGCGCGCCGCTGCCGCCAAAGCGGTCGGAGAGCTTGCGGCCGAGCTCGAGCATCGGCTCGGTCCAGTAGAGGTTGGAGACGTGCCAGAGCTTGCCGAGCTGCGCCTCGGCGGCGGCGCGCACCACCGGGTTGCAGTGGCCGAGCCCGACCACGGCGATGCCTGCGATGCAGTCGAGATAGCACTTGCCGGCGTCGTCCCACACGCGCGAGCCGTCGCCGCGCACGAGCGTCAGGTCGTAGCGCCCGTAGGTGGGCAGGATCGAGGAGCGCAGCGCGGTGGTCGCGCCGGCGGTGGTCGCGCCGGCGCTGGCCGCGCCGGCCGCGGTGGTCTTGCTTGTCACGGGTGCACCTCCGTCTCGCCGATCGCGGCCCTGACGCCGCCTCTTGCCGCGACGATCGCGGCCTCCAGCTTGGGCACGATGCCGCCTTCCAGCAGCCCGGCGGCCAGCAGCCGCTCGGCCTCGGCGACGCCGATCGAGCCGACCACCTCGCCGTCCAGCAGCAGCCCGGGCACGTCGGTGACGAAGTAGATCCGCTCGGCGCCGATGCCGACGGCCAGCGCCGCCGCGGCCTCGTCGGCGTTGACGTTCAGCGGCCCGCGCGCCAGCGGCGCCACGACGGGGATCCGCCCCGCCGCCAATGCGTCGATAACGGCGGCCGGCCGTGACGGCACCGGGTCGCCGACGAGCCCGAGTCCCGGCGACAGCGTCGCCTCCAGCCCGATCTCGTCGCCCATCAGCCCCACGGCGCGCGGCCCCAGGCCTGCCACCAGCGCCCGGTTGATCGCGCCGAGCGACGTGCGCACGACCTCGAGCGTCTCCGGGGTCGTGTAGCGGCGGCCGCGCACGAAGCGCACCTCGAGCCCCAGCCGCTCCATCTCGAGCGAGATCTGCGGCCCGGCGCCGTGCACGACGCAGACCTCGTCGCCGGCGTCGGCGAGCGCGGTCACCCGCGCCGTCGCTCCCTCGGCCACGCGGCCACCCAGCTTCACGACGACCAGGGCCACGGCGCGCTCACGTCCGGTAGTCCGCGTTGATACGGACGTACTCGTAGGAGAAGTCGCTGGTGAGGTACATGAAGCGGCCGTCGCCGATGTCGAGGTCGAGCTCGATCGTCATGTCCGTGCCCGAGACGTCGGGCTCGACACCGGTGGGCGCTCCCCGGTCGAGCACGAGCGTGCCGTTGTAGCGCAGGCAGACGCGCTCGGGGTCGAGGTGCGCGTAGCCCCCGTTGTACGGCGCCGAGCCGGCGGCCGACAGCACGCGGCCCCAGTTCGCGTCGTGCCCGAACAGGGCGGTCTTGACGAGCGGCGAGGTGGCGATGCGCTGGGCGATCGCGCGGGCCTCGTCGTCGTTGGCGGCGCCCGTCACCTTGACCTCGGCCACAACGGTGCAGCCCTCGCCGTCGGCGACGACCTGGGCCGAGAGGTCCATGCACACCGAGCGCAGGCACTCGCTGAAGGCGGCGTCGGTCGCGGGCGTGCGCGTGATGCCGGAGGCGCCGTTGGCGAGCAGCACGACGGTGTCGTTGGTCGAGCAGTCGCCGTCCACGGTGATCGCGTTGAAGCTCTCGTGCACGGCGGGGCGCAGCAGCGCCAGCGCCTCCGCGTGCGAAGCGAGCGGGTAGTCGGTGGTGAGGATGGCGAGCATCGTCGCCATGTTGGGATGGATCATCCCTGAGCCCTTGGCGGTGCCGCCCACGGTGAAGCCCGGCCCCTGCGCGACCGACTCCTTCGAGCGCAGGTCGGTGGTCATGATCGCCTCGGCGGTGCGCCGGCCGGCGTCCGGGCCGTCCGCCATCCCGTCGGCGCAGGGCCGTAGCGCCGGCAGGATCTTGCCCATCGGCAGGGGCTGGCCGATGACGCCGGTGGACAGCACCAGCACCTGCTCGGACTTCAGCCCCAGCAGCCGCGCGGCCTCCGCCTGCACCGCGCGCGCGTCGATGTCGCCGCGCAGCCCGGTGCACGCGTTGGCGTTGCCGGAGTTGGCGACGACCGCCCACGGCTCCTCCAGCGCGAGCGACGCCTTGCACAGCTTCACCGGCGCGGCCTGAACGCGGTTGACCGTGAACATCCCCGCGCCCACGGCAGGCACCGTCGAGCGGACGATCGCGAGGTCGAGCTTCTGACGACGGATGCCCGCGTGGACTCCGTTGGCGGTGAACCCCTTGGGGGCGGTAACGCTCACAGGCACCTCCTTGCGGACGGACAGGTCAGCACAGTCTGCACAGTTGTCACACGGTCACCCCGGTCAGCCGCAGGCCGAGCGTCTGCTCCAGGCCGAGCGCGAGGTTCGCATTCTGGATCGCGTTGCCGGCTGCGCCCTTGCCGAGGTTGTCGATCGCGCAGCAGACGATCGTGCGGCCGGTCGCCCGATCCTCGAAAAGGGCGATCTCGGCCATGTCGGTGTGCTGGACGCGGGCCAGCTCCGGGTTGACGCCGGCGGGGAGCACGCGCACGGCGGGCGCCGCGGCGTAGGCCTGCTCGAGCCGCTCGCGCAGGCCGCTCTCGGTCGCCCTGGCGTAGACGGTCGCCAGCAGGCCGCGCCGGATGGGCAGGAGGTGCGGCACGAAGCAGACGGGGAAGCCGACCAGCTGCCCGATCTCGGGCGCATGCTGGTGCGAGCCCACCTTGTAGGCCGAGCAGTTGTCGAGCACGAAGCCCGCGTGGGACGAGGCCTTGAGGCTCTTGCCGGCACCGGTCATGCCCGACTTCGCGTCGATCACCACGGAGGCCGGGTCGATCGCTCCGACGAGCGGGGCGAGCGCGTAGATCGCGGCGCTCGCGTAGCAGCCGGGGTTCGAGACGAGCCGGCCCGTGGGCGGCTGCAGCTCGGGCACCGAGTAGGCCCAGTTGGAGAGCCGCTCCGGGTGCGGGTGCTTCCAGCCGTACCACTGCTCGTAGAGCGAGGCGTCCTGCAGCCGGTGGCCGCCCGAGAGGTCGACGACGACGGCGTCGGCGGGCAGGTCAACGGCGACCGACTCGTCGTGGCCGAGGCAGAGGAAGATCAGCTCGGCGCCCGACGCGAGCGCCTGGTCGTTGGTGACGAAGGAGGGGAGGTCGTGGCCGGCGAGGCTCGGGTCGAGCGCCCAGGGCGGCTTGCCCGCCTGGGAGTTCGAGCCCAGGGCGACGGCCTTCAGCCCGGGGTGCGCGAGCACCCTGTCGAGCGTCTCCTGGCCGGTGTAGCCGGCACAGCCGATGATCGCGGTGGTGACCATGCCCATTTGCGTATTATGCAGACTTCTGCGTATCATGCAAATCCGTATGCGGAAGGCTCATCTGGTTCTGGAAGACGGCGCGGTCTTCCCTGGTGTCGCGGTTGG
Source organism: Actinomycetes bacterium (assembly GCA_025350775.1). Classification (GTDB taxonomy): domain Bacteria; phylum Actinomycetota; class Thermoleophilia; order Gaiellales; family Gaiellaceae; genus CANFDS01. Next base: position 5,091 of record JANXXF010000033.1, on the reverse strand, counting down.
CGCGCCCGGGATCGCCGCGGGCGAGGCCTGCTTCACGACGGCGATGGCCGGCTACGAGGAGGCGGTCACCGACCCCTCGTACATCGCCCAGGTGCTCGTGTTCAGCTACCCGCTGATCGGCAACTACGGCGTCGACGCATCGCGGCTCGAGGCCGACCGCGTGCAGTGCGAGGGCGTCGTCATGCGCCGCGCCCGCCCCGCCTGGTCGGCCTTTCTCACCGAGCAGGGCGTCGTCGCGCTGGAGGAGGTCGACACGCGCCGCCTCGTCCGCCACATCCGCGACGCCGGCACCCCGCTGCGCTGCGCCCTCGGCGAGGCCGACGTGGCCGCGCTCCGCGCCCGCGCGCTCGACGAGCCACCGATCGACGGCCGCCCGCTCGCCCGCCACATCGGCCCCGACGACCCCTACTCGATCGGCTCCGGCCCGCGCGTCACCCTCGTCGACCTCGGCTGCAAGCGCTCGATCCCGCGGCGCCTCGCCCAGACCGGCCTCGAAGTGCACATCGTCCCCGGCACCTGGGACGCCGACGCGATCATGGCCACGAAGCCCGCCGCCGTGCTCATCGGCAACGGCCCCGGCGACCCCTCCGCGCTTACCGGCGCCATCCAGACCACGCGCGACCTGCTCGGCCGCACGCCTCTCTTCGGCATCTGCCTCGGGCACCAGCTACTCGGCCTCGCGCTCGGCCTCGAGACGTTCAAGCTTCCGTTCGGCCACCGCGGCGCGAACCACCCGGTGAAGGACCTCGACCGCGGTCGCGTGCTCGTCACCGTGCAGAACCACGGCTATGCGGTGCGCGCCGAGGGCTCGGACGTCCGCGTCACCCATGTCTCGCTGAACGACGGCACCGTCGAGGGCATCGCCGGCCCCGACTTCGCCAGCGTCCAGTTCCATCCCGAGGCGGCCCCCGGGCCGCTCGACGCCCTGCCCTTCTTCGACCGGATTGCGGAGCGATGCCGAAGCGCACAGACCTGAAATCGATCCTGATCATCGGCTCAGGGCCGATCCGCATCGGGCAGGCTTGCGAGTTCGACTACTCGGGCGCGCAGGCTTGCCGCGTGCTGCGCCGTGAGGGCTTCCGTGTGATCCTCGTTAACTCGAACCCGGCGACGATCATGACCGACCCCGAGTGGGCCGACGCGACCTACATCGAGCCGCTCGATGAGGAGACGCTCGCCCAGATCATCGAGAAGGAGCGCCCCGACGCGGTGCTGCCCACGCTCGGCGGCCAGACGGCGTTGAACCTGGCGATGGAGCTGCACGCCGCCGGCGACCTCGACCGGCTCGGCACGCAGCTGATCGGCGCCGACGTCCAGGCGATTCGCAAGGCCGAGGATCGCGAGCTGTTCCGCGACACCGTCGTCGCCGCGGGCCTGCATGTGCCGCTGAGCGTCATCGTCGACGCGCAGCACGGCCTTCCGACAGACTTCCCGATCCCTGCCATCGTGCGCCCGGCCTTCACGCTGGGCGGCTTCGGCGGCGGCATCGCGCACACGCGCGCCGAGCTGGAGCGGATCGTCGCGACGGGCCTCGCGGCGAGCCCGGTGGGGCAGGTGCTGGTCGAGCGCTTCCTCGGCGGCTGGCAGGAGCACGAGCTCGAGGTGATGAGCGACTCGGCCGGCAACTGCGTGATCGTCTGCTCGATCGAGAACCTCGACCCGATGGGCGTCCACACCGGCGACTCGTGGACGGTGGCGCCGCAACAGACGCTGCCTGACGCCGAATACCAGCGGCTGCGCGAGGCGGCGTTCACCTGCGCCCGCGCGGTCGGCGTCGTCACGGGCGGCGCGAACGTCCAGTTCGGCTACGACACCGTGACTCGCGACCTCGTCGTGATCGAGATGAACCCGCGCGTGTCGCGGTCGTCGGCGCTCGCGTCGAAGGCGACGGGCTTTCCGATCGCCAAGCTCGCCGCGCTGCTCGCCGTCGGCTACACGCTCGAGGAGCTGCCCAACGACATCACCGGCAAGACGACCGCCGCCTTCGAGCCGGCGCTCGACTACGTCGCCGTCAAGGCGCCGCGCTTCGACTTCGCCAAGTTCCCCAAGACGGTGCCGCTGCTGGGCTCCGAGATGCGCGCCGTGGGGGAGAGCCTCGGCCTGGGCCGGACCTTCCCAGAGGCGTTCCTGAAGGCCCTCGAGGGCCGCGAGTCGGTGCCCAAGACCTGGGAGCTCGACCGCCGTGGCGAGCCGATCCCGGAGCGCTGGGACTACCTGCTCGAGGCCGCGCGGCGGGGCCTCGACCTCCCCGGCATCCACACCTACTTCGCCGACGAGATCAGGAGCATCGCGGCCGCCGAGCACGAGGTCGCCGCCACCGGCGACGTCGCCGCGGCCAAGCGCTTCGGCCTGCCCGACAAGCGCATCGCCGAGCTGCTGCACCTCCCGGAGGACGCCGTTCGCGCGCGCCGCCGCATCCCCGGCCGCCTCGCCGTCGACTCCTGCGCCGCCGAGTTCGAGGCGAAGACGCCGTACTTCTACCTCTCGTACGAGGAGGAGGACGACTACGAGGGTGGCGCCCGTGAACGCATCCTCGTGCTCGGCTCCGGGCCCAACCGGATCGGCCAGGGCATCGAGTTCGACTACTGCTGCGTCCACGCCGTGCAGGCGTTCCAGAAGCTGGGCTACGAGACGATCATGCTCAACTCGAACCCCGAGACCGTCTCGACCGACTACGACACCTCCGACCGGCTCTACCTCGAGCCCGTCACGCTCGAGCGCGTGCTCGACGTCTGCGCGATCGAGCAGCCGAAGGGCGTCGTCGTGCAGCTCGGCGGGCAGACGCCGCTGTCCCTGGCGCACGGCCTGGCCGCCGCCGGGATCCCGCTGCTGGGCAACCCGCTCGGCGCGATCGACCTGGCGGAGAATCGCGGCAAGTTCGGCAAGCTCCTCGACAGGCTCGGCCTGAAGGTGCCGGCGTGGGGTGTCGCCGACAGCTTCGAGGAGGCGCGGGCGATCGCCGACCGCGTCGGCTACCCGGTGCTGGTGCGGCCGTCGTTCGTGCTCGGCGGGCGCGGCATGCGGATCTGCGCCAGCGAGGAGCAGCTGCGCCACGCGATGGAGGGCGCCGCCCCCGGGACGCTGGTCGACCAGTTTTTGCAGAACGCGATCGAGCTCGACGTCGACGTCCTCTGCGACGGCCAGGACGCCTGGATCGCCGGCATCCTCGAGCACGTCGAGCCGGCAGGCGTCCACTCGGGCGACTCCGCCTGCGTCATCCCCGGCCCGTCGATCACTCCCGCCATCGAGGCGAAGGTGCACGAAATGGCGACGGCGCTGACCCGCGGCCTCGACGCGCGCGGCCTCTTCAACCTCCAGCTGGCGCTGAAGGACGGCGAGCTGTGGGTGATCGAGGCGAACCCGCGCGCGTCGCGCACGGTGCCGTTCATCGCCAAGGCGACGGGCATCCCGATCATCGACCTCGCCTGCCGGCTGATGCTGGGCGAGACGCTGGCCGACCTCGCTCTGCCGGAGAAGGCGAAGCCCACGCGCGCGTGGGCGAAGGAGGCGATCTTCCCGGCCGAGCGCTTCCCCGAGGCCGCCGACCGCGGCCCCGAGATGAAGTCGACGGGCGAGGTGATGGGCGGCGGCGCTACCGTCGTCGAGGCGTACGACCGCGCGCTGCGGGCCGCCGGGCGGTCGCGGCACGGCGGCAGGCTCGGGCCGACGTTGCAGGAGTCACTGCCGTAGAGCGGTGACTTTGCTGAGGTGCGTTTGGCCCAGGCGCCACGCGGGTAGGCCCGGACTAGCTCTAGCCGGGAAGGGCTTATCTGTGGACTCTCACGGTCACTCTCGCACCGTCGCCGCTGGTTCGTCGTCTGGCCCGACAGTTTCCTCTTGCTCGGAGGCCGGCGAACATGACTGAAGGCAGGGAACGCGAGCTCTTCGAGCGGTACGCAGGAAACCCTATCCTGACGGCCACCGACTGGCCGTACACGGTCAACGCGGTGTTCAACGCCGCCGTCACCCGCTATGCGGGCGAGACGCTGCTGCTCGTGCGCGTGGAGGACCGGACGGGCCTCTCGCACCTCTGCGTGGCCCGCAGCGCCGACGGCCTCACGAACTGGGTCGTCGAGCCCGACCGGCGCCTGCTGCCCGATCTCGATAACCCCGCCGAGGTCTACGGCATCGAGGATCCGCGGATCACGCTCTGTGGGGACGAGTACATGATCGCGTACACGGGCTACTCGAAGAGCGGCCCGCTCGTCTGCCTCGCAGCGACCCGGGACTTCCGCTCCTTCGAGCGTCGCGGCGTCGTCATGCCGCCGGAAGACAAGGACGCGGCGCTGTTCCCGTGCCAGTTCGACGGGCGCTGAGCGCTGATCCATCGGCCGGTCTCGATCACGCCCACTGTCTCGGCGCACATCTGGCTCTCGTGGAGCCCCGACCTCAGGCACTGGGGCGACCACACGGTGCTGCTGGAGGCCCGCGAGGGTGCCTGGTGGGATGCGCACAAGATCGGGCTCAACGCGCCGCCTCTCGCGACCCCGCACGGCTGGCTCATCCTCTACCACGGTGTCCGCGTCACCGCCGCCGGCTCGATCTACCGGCTCGGGCTCGCACTGCTCGACACGGCGCGGCCCGACCGGGTGATCGCGCGCTCCGACGAATGGCTGTTCGGGCCCCACGCGCCGTACGAGCGGATGGGTGACGTCGGTGACGTCGTCTTCCCCTGCGGCTGGCTGCTCGACGACGACGGCGACACGCTGCGCATCTACTACGGCGCGGCCGACACGTCGGTCTGCGTCGCGACGGCGAGCCTCGCGGCGTTGCTCGCCTCGCTCGGGCGGCCGTAGCCGAAGGCGCTGCGTAGACGCGGCGGGCGCCCCGAAGGACGCCCGCCGCCCTGGATCGGTCACCTTCAGAGGCCCCTGATCGAGATCGTCATGCCCGGCGCAGCCGGGCGGACTTCAATCAGGCCGGCCACCACTCCATGTCGATGTCGCCGTCGTCCTCCGCTGCGGGGGCGCCGGTGATGATCATCACGGCGTCTTCGCCGCCGGTCGCGCGGAAGGCACGCCACACGTGCGGCGGCACGGCGAGCACATCGCCGGCCTTCATCGGGACGAGCTCGTCGCCCAGCTTGGCCGT
>JANXXF010000012.1 GCA_025350775.1 Actinomycetes bacterium | reverse complement strand
CCGGCGTCTCGGTGAGCGGCAGCGTCGTGACCCTCTCCATCAGCCCGGCCGCCAAGACCGGTCAGAGCGTCACCGTCGCGTACCCGACGCTCTCGACGCCGCGGCTGAAGTCCGTCCCGGGCCTCGACACAGCCGTGTTCAGCGCGTTCACGGTCACGAACACCTCGACCGTCCCGGTCGCCGCACCGGCGCCGGCGCCTGCGCCTGCTCCTGCCGGTGACACCACCGCGCCGACCCCGACCGGGGGCACCGCCAACGGGGCCACCGTCGTGATCAGCTTCAGCGAGGGCCTCGTCGGCACTCCGTCGCTCTCGACCTTCAGCCTCAGCGGCGGGGCCGGCGGCACACGTAACCCGATCTCGATCACCGTCTCCGGCAGCACCGTCACGCTGACGTTCGCGAGCGGCGTCCAGGCCGGCGAGTCCCTGACGGCGAGCTTCTCCGGTGTCGGCCTGGCGGATGCGGCGAGCAACCCGGTCGCAGCGTTCACGATCGGCCTCACCAACAACACCGTGCCGTTCGCCGGCTCGAGTGACGGCGGCGTCGGCGGGGCCACCGCCGGCACCGGTGGCCCGTTCGTGCTCACCGGCGCCTACGTCAACAGCGGCTCCATGACGCTGACGTTCAACCGCACCCTCGCCGAGGGCACCACGCCGGCCGGCGTGTTCCAGATCCTCGGAACGACCACCGGCTTCCATGTGCCCACCTCGGTGAGCAAGGCCGGTAGCACGATCTCGCTGACCCTCCAAACCGCCGTGGCGTCCGGGGAACTCGTCTTCGTCACCTACCTGCAGCCGGCAACCGGTGCGATCACCGCGACCGACGGTGGCATCGCCGTCCCGTTCGTCGGCGCCCTGGTCACCAACACCACCGTCGGCGTCCCGGCCCCGGCCCTGGCTCCGAGTGCACCGCCCGAGATCTCGACGATCTCGCCGAATGACAGCCTCACGGTGCCTTCGATCAGCCAGATCGCGATCGTCGCCACCAAGACGGTGACGTGGAGCAACCTGGCGGTCGAGCCCCCGACCGGGCCGGCGGTTGCGCTCAGCCCGGCCACGCAGGCCAGCTCGGTCTCCGTCCAGCGGACGTTCGCCGCCAACGCGACAGCCGCCCCGGGCAACTACACGATCAAGGGCACGATGAACGACGGCACGAACCCGTCCGTCAACTTCGAGTCGCACTTCACGCTTTACACGCAGCCGATCGTCACCGGCTTCACGCCGCGACCCGGCACGTCGTCGACCAACCTCGCCGAGTCGGTGGCGCAGGATGCACCGCCCGTCGAGCGGCTTGCCGAGGCCGGCAGGCCCGGTGCGCTCGTCGCATCCAACGGCTCGGTGTCGCTGTCCTGGCCGTCGGCGACGTTCGCCGAGAGGACTGTCGTCAGGGTCGACCCGGTGCCGGTCACGTCGGACACGTCGGGCAACTCGACGCCGAAGACCACGACCTCGGGCGTCGGCGCCGTGTTCGCAGCCGGCGGCTCGGCCGTCGAGATCACGGCGACCAAGCAGTCCAACGGCGCGGCGGTCACCGAGTTCACCGACGCGCTCGAGATCGAGTTCCCGAACGCGGCCCTCGACGTGGTGCCGTCGTACTCCAAGGACGGCCTCACCTGGATCCCGGTCGCGCCGCTGCCGGCGGGCGTGACGTCCTTCACGTGTAGCGGCACGCAGCGTGAGGCCTACTACCGTGACTCGTTCAACACGATCCACCTGTTCACGTGCCACCTCACGTACTTCGGCGTGCTCGTCCGGCCGGCCGCAGCACCGCTCGCAGCGGTCGTCGCAGTCGCGCCCAGGCCGTACCTCGCAGGCCGCCAGACCTTCGGCTTCCTTGTCCGCGTGACGAAGGACTCGACCGTCAGCGCCGTCCTGCGCACCGGCAAGAGCACGCTCATGAAGTGGCCCGCCCGCAAGGTCAAGGCCGGCACCTACGTGCTCAAGCGGCCGCTGCCGGCACGCTCCCTCAACGGGCGCAAGGCGATCCTCGAAGTCAAGATCGTCGCCGGCAAGGGTCGCGTCCGGGTGTTCCGCAACGTCGAGTTCCTGACGGCGCCCGCCGCACTGCCGGCCCGCCCGATCGTGCTTCTCGTCAACGGCACCGACTCCCGCCGGACGCTCCAGGCGGCACTCAAGAAGGCGTTCCAGATCACCTACTTCACCAGCAACGCCGACTCGTACCGGCTCATCGCCGACCCGACCCGGAAGATCAACGCGGTCGTCCTCGACCTCAGCAAGGCGCCGGCGTCGCAGGCCCAGCGGCTCGGCCTGATCCGCAACCTGCGCTACCTGTTCCCGAGCCTGCGGATCGTCGTCGCGACGAACTCCGCGAAGCTCCGTGTCCAGGTCGTACGGGCCGGCGCCAACACCACCATCCCGGCGCCCGCCGCCGCGAAGGCCGTCGGCTCGGCGCTCGCGCCGCTGTTCCGCCGGCCCTAGCAGCCGCTGCGCCAGACGATGTGCCAACGGGGGCTGCGGCCCCCGTTGGCGTTGTCGGGTTGTGGCCGGGCGGGCGCCGGCGCTGCGCCGGCGCCTACGCCGCGCGGGAGACGAGCTCGGCTGCGTCCGCCGGCGTCCCGACGACGATGCGGTTGCGGCCCTCGGCCTTCGCGCGTAGCAGCCCCGCGTCAGCGATGCGCAGCAGCTCGGCGAAACCCTCGCCGTCGGACGAGTCGGTCACGCCGAAGCTCGCCGTGAACGCCGGCCCGGTGCCACCGCCGACCGCGTCGGCGAGCGCGGCGCGGATTCGCTCGAGCGCCGGCAACGCACTCGCCACATCGATGTCCGGCATGGCGACGACGAACTCCTCGCCGCCGAGCCGCCCCGCGATGTCGTCGCCGCGGACAGTTTCGCGCAGCACCTGCGCGAACTGGCGCAGCGCCCGGTCGCCCGCCTCGTGGCCGTAGGTGTCGTTGAGGTTCTTGAAGCGGTCGAGGTCGACCATGACGAGCGCGAAACGGCGGCCCGTCTGGATGAGATCGCGCACCTGGTTCTCGAGCGCGCGCCGGTTGAGCAGGCCCGTCAGGCCATCCGTCGACGCCTGCAGCTCGGTCTTGGCGAACGCGCGCACCGTGCCGACGCGCATGCCCGCGTGCCGCGCGAGCGTGATCAGCTGCCGCTGCACCTCCGGGCCCGGCGGCAGGCCGGCCGGGCCGGTCGTGTGCAGCACGCCGAGCGATCGGCCCATGAACGAGATCGGCACGCACAGCGCCGAGCAGGGGCCGGCCTCGCGGTCGCGGAGCTTGGGGCAGGCATTGAGGGCCTCGCTCGTGTCGAAGGTAGTGGCAACGCCCTTGCGCACCGCGACGCAGCTGTAGGGCGAGACGACCGCGCAGCCGGCCGGGCCGGCAGACGGGCTCTCGGCCGAGCGCATGAGATGCGCGCGGCTGGAATCGGCGATCAGCAGCTCCATCGGGGCTTCCTCGTCGATGTGCTCGAAGGCCCGGGCGATCACGCGATACACGTCCTGCTCATCGTCCACCATCTCCATCGACTCGCCCAGCTGCCGCCCGAAGTCGGCGCGCTTCGCGTCGCTCTCCATCTGCACGAGCAGCGACGTGAGGCTGTCCGCGACGTCGTCGAACGCGGCACCCAGCCGGCCGATCTCGTCGTGGCTCCTGACCCGCGCACGGGCCGACAGGTGCCCGCCCGAGACTGCGGCGGCCGCTTCACCGATGCGTCGCAACACGCGCAAGACCGCGCTCGACAGCAGTAGCGTCGCCGCGAGCAGGAGCAGCGAGCCGAGCCCGGCTGCCAGCAGGATGCGCAGTCGCGCGGTGGCGTGGGCGGCGTGGGCCTGTGTCGCCGCCGCAGCGGCGCGCGTGGCCAGCAGTTGCGTGAGCAGTTCGGTGGCGGCCCGCGCCGCGGCGAAGCTCGCCTGGAAGGCCGGTAGTAGCGCAAGTGCCCGCTCGTGGCTCGTGCCGGCTGCGGCCACGATGTCGAGTGCCAGGCCCGCCGTGGCGATCGCGTGCTGGTCGAACAGCACGATCTGGCGTGCGATTCCCGGGTCGGCCAGGGGGCGGCCGCCCAGGTCGGAGATCCCGTCACGGAGGAGCTGCGCAGCGGCTGCGGCCGCCTGTCCGGCCGCTGCCGCAGTTGTCGCTGCGGCCGCCGGTGCTGCCGCTGCCGCAGTTGCAGCCGCCGCGGCCGCCGGGCGCGCGAGCGCGCCGGGCGCGGTGTCAGCCACTGCCCCGTCCGGCGTCGCGATGAGCGCCGACAGCACGTCGGCTCGCAGCGTGTCGAGCCGGCGATCGGCTGCGAGGTGCAGCTCCCTGGCGGCCTCGATTTGCGAGGACTGCCCGCCGGCCGCCGAGAGGTGGCCGAGCCCGACGATGCCGACGCCGGCCACCGCGACCGCGAAGCCGGTGCCCAGCACGCCCAGCACCGCCAGCTTCGCCCGCAGCGACAGCCGCTCGACGCCGCGATCGATCCGCCGTCCGATCCAGCGGCTCCCTGTTAGCGAGCCGACTGCCGGCCCCAAGCTCCGTACATCTCTGGTCTGTTTCACGCCAGGATCATCGGCCGCGGATGTCGGCGCTATAGGGCCGAGCGCCCCCGAAGTCGCGTAGTCCCTCTCCCCCGGAAGGGGTAGGTCAGGCGCGGGCCAGGGCGACGAGCAGGTCGGCGACCAGCTGCGGCTGCGACAGCAGCGGCGAGTGCGACGTGGGCCACTCGACGACGTCGGAGCCCATCCGCTCGGCAAAGACGCGCTGCAGCTTCGGCGAGATCGTGCGGTCATCGGTGCACACGACGTACGTGGTCGGCCGTTCGCGCCAGGCGATCCCACGCAGCTCCTGCGTGCCGGTGACGGCGTTCTGCGGGACGAGGCGCGCGATCGCCGCGGCGGCGTCGGCCGGATCGCAGTCGTGGTACATGATCGCCACCTCCTGGCCCGGCTCCAGCTCGTGCGAGAAGTCGTCGTCGTTGATCCGGAGGCCCGTGCCCGGCCCGACGAGCAGCTCGTCGATCAGCGTGAGCACGTCGAAGACCGTCTCCTCCTCTTCCGGCACCAGCGCGCACACATAGACGAGCCGCTGCACCGCCGGGTCGCCGGCGGCAGCCTCGGTGATGACAGCGCCCCCGTACGAGTGCCCGACCAGCACGACCGGCCCGCCCGCCTCCGCGATCGCGGCCCTCACCGCGGCGGCGTCATCGTGCAGGTCGCCTCGCTCGGCACGTGTCCTGCCCATGCTCGGCAGCGCGGGTGTGAGCGCGCGCACGCCTTGCGCAGCGAGCAGCGGGACGACCTGCTCCCAGGCCCAGGGGCCGTGCCAGGAGCCGTGGACGAGAACGAGGGTGGCAGGTGCGGTCGGGCTCATGCTCTCTTCCGGGCTGGGCGGGGGGGGCGGGCTGCGGCGTGAGCGCCGAGTCTACGACGCCGGGCCGGGCCGCGCCCGCACTACGGCGCCCTCCACGAGCAGCCCTCCAGCCCGACCGCGGCCCGCCGTCAGCGCAGGATGTTCACCGCGCGCGCGGCCACGAGCAGCACCGTCAGCGCCGAGCTCGCCGACTCCACCAGCATCAGCGCCTTCGCGCGCCGGCTCAGCGGCATCGCGTCGGTGGGGCTGAACGCGATGGCGTTGGTGAACGCGATGAAGATGTAGTCGAAGAGGCGCGGGTGCCAGCCGGGGGCGGCGAGAGAGGGGTTCTCCTGCTGCGGGAACTGGAAGTCAGCCGGCTGCGCAGGAGCCTGGCGCCGAGCGAGCGGGCCGCCCTGGTCGAGCTCCCAGAACCACAGGGCGAAGGCGACGACGTTCGTGCCCCAGATCATCACGCCCTTGAGCAGCAGCTCGGCGCCACTGTGCTCGTGCCCGTTGACGAGGGAGCCGATCAGCGCCGCCAGCGACACCGCGTTGGCGGCCGTGATCACGGCGACGAGCAGGATGGCGGCCTCGCGGCGGAGATCGAGACGCACGAGGTGGCGGCGCGTCACCCGGAGCGTGAGGGCGACGAGCAGCGCGAGCTCGGGCGCCGCCGCGACCATCCAGTGCCACCAGGGCAGCCCCGACAGCTCCCAGCCGCTGTGCCGGCTCTGCAGCGCGAGCAGGATCTGGCCGGCAATGACGAGCGCGATGGCGGGCGCGGCCTCCCAGCGCGCCTCGCGCGAGAACTCGTGGAGCTCGTCGCTGCCCATGCCGTGCCTACAGCTCGACGGGCGCGTCGTCCACGAAGGCGTGCGCGGTGAGCGCCTCGATCGGGACGATGTCGAGGGCGCGTTCGTGCGTGGCTCCCAGCACCACGGGGCCGGCGTGGCCCGCCCGGTGCGCCTCGAGCCAGCGCTCGGCACACACGCACCAGCGGTCGCCGGGCTGGAGCCCGGCGAAGCCCCACTCGAGGCGCGGCGTCGAGAGGTCGTTGCCGGCGAGCTGCGAGAAGCGCAGGAACTCCTCGGTCATCACGACGCAGACGGTGTGGCTGCCCAGGTCGTCCGGGCCGGTCGAGCAGCAGCCGTTGCGGAAGAAGCCGGTGACGGGCGCCGTCGAGCAGGGCAGCAGCGTCCCGCCGACGACATTGACGTCTGGATCCGCCTCCACGGGGCAAGCCTAGTGCATCGACCGAGTCGGCTTGCCCCTTGCTGGAACGGATGACGCGTGCGGTGCTCCGCTTCCGCTACGTCGCCCGCACGCTGTGGGTGGCGCTGACAGTGGTCGGCGCGGTCGCCTCGACACGGCTGCCGGCCCCGGCGCTCATCGTTGGGCTGACACTGCCGCTGCGGGGCTCGCCGCGGCGGCAGGCAACCACGGCACCGGGAACACCGCCGTGGACATGGCGTCTGCCAGCTACCTCCCGAACGCCGGCTTCTCCGGCGGCGTCGGCGGCTCTCGTTGCGGCTCGGGGCTGCCTGTCCCGCCGTGGCTACCCGTTCGGGGGATGCACAGGCAGATAGGGAAGTCGATATCCCTGGCGTGAGGAATGTCGCGCCTTGGATATCGCGGGCCGGATGAGCCAGGCCGCCACCGACGCCATCGCGCTCGAGCGCCCCGTCGAGCACGGCCACGCGCCGAGCTCGCTCTCGGCCACGCTGCCGCCTCGCGCCCACGCGTTTTTCGTCGCGGCCTGCATCGCGGCCGTCTGCGTGACGGTCCCGTTCCTGGCCACGTTGCCGGCCGGCAGCGACTGGCTGTCGTTTTTCGCGCTCGCCACGGCCGCCGCGCTCGCGCAGCTATTCGTCGTGCGAACACCGCGCGATCAGGCGTACCACACCGCGATCGTGTTCCTCGTGCCAGCAGCGCTGATTCTGCCGCCGGGACTCGTCGCGCTTGTCGCGCTTGTGCAGCACATCCCCGAGTGGCTGAACGTGCGCTACCGCTGGTACATCCAGATGTTCAACATCGCCAACTGGACGCTCGCGCTGATGGCAGCCTGGGCGGTGGGGCATGTGGTGAACGGCGCCGGCGTCGCAGCACACGGGCCGCGCGGCGCCCTCGCCGGCGTCGCGGCGATCGTGACGGTCGTGGCGGTCAATCACGCACTGCTGGCGGCGATGCTCTTTCTCGCCCGCGGGCACAGCTTCCGCACGAGCGGGCTGTTCGCCGTCGAGAGCCTCTCGACGGACATCGTGCTCGCCGCGCTCGGCGTCTCGGTCGCCTACGCGTGGCTCGACAACGGGTGGCTGATCGTGTTCGTGCTGGCGCCGCTCGTGCTCATCCATCGCAGCCTGAGCGTCCCTGCGCTGCAGGCGGAGGCCCGCGTCGACGTCAAGACGGGCCTCTACAACGCTCGCCACTTCTCAACCGTCTTCGGGGCCGAGCTCAGCCGCGCCCGGCGCAGCGGCCAGCCCCTCTCGGTGATCATGGCCGACCTCGATCTGCTGCGCGAGATCAACAACACCTACGGTCACCTCGCAGGCGATGCCGTCCTCACCGGGGTCGCCGACATCTTCAGGCGCGAGCTACGCCAGCACGACCTGGCCGCACGCTTCGGCGGCGAGGAGTTCAGCATCCTCCTGCCCGGCACGGGCATCGAGGAGGCGCTAGAGATCGCCGATCGCATCCGCCGCATCGTCGCTGCGCGCCCGTTCGAGGTCGAGACCTCGGCAGAGCCGGTGCACGCCACCATCTCGATGGGCGTCGCCTGCTACCCGCGCGACGGCCTCGAGCCGAGCGCCCTCGTCCATCAGGCCGACCTCGCCGTCTACCGGGCGAAGCTGCAGGGGCGCAACCGCGTGCTCGGAGCCGGCCTCGATCCGCTCGGCGAGCCAGCGTCGGAGAGCCCGTCGCTGGTCATCCCGCCGCCCCCTGTCAGGCTGCTTCCTCCCGTGGCACCGCAGGCGCCTGCGCCCGCGCCTGCGCCCGCGCCGGCTGCTGCAGCCGCACCGGCACCGCCGTCCACTCAGGCGGCGCCCGCTGGAGTGGCGCGGCGCAGGCGGCCCGCTGCCGCGGCCAACCCTCCCGCCGATCCGCGCACGGCGCGCCCGCACGAGGCGCCCAAGCCGCGCCTGCTGACGATCTCGCGGTGTCTGGGGCTGTTCGTGCTCCCGGTCGCCCTGCTCGGCATTGCAGCGGGCGCAGCCGGCTTCGCTTTCGGCTCGACGCGTGACTTCGTCGGCCTGGCCGCGGTCGTCGCGCTCGTGGGCGTCGGGCAGTCGCTCGCGCTGGAGGTGGCAGAGGGGTCGATCTCTATCTCCGCTGTCGGCGCGCTCGCCGGGGCTGCGCTCTTCGGGTTCCGCGCGGCCCTCGCCCTTGCCATCGCCAGCGCCGTGGTCGACTGGAGCGCTCGCCGCTCGCCCATCTACCAGGTGCTGTTCAACGTCGGGGCGCTCTCGCTCGCCTCGCTCGCCGCCGCCGGCATCTTCACGCTCGTTGCGCACGAGGGGGCCGCTGCACTCGCGATGGCCGGGGCCAGCCTCGCCGCGGGCGCGATCTACTTCGGCGTCAACACCGGGCTGCTGGCCACGGCGGTTGCGATCGAGGGCCGCGAGCGCCCGTGGCGCACCTGGCGTGAGGGCTTCGCGTGGCTGCTGCCGCACTACGTCGTCTACGGGTTCGTCGGCGGCGTCATGGCGATCGCCTACAACGCCACCGGCCTCTACGCGCTCGCAGTGTTCGCCGTCCCGCTGCTGCTCATGCGCAAGACGCAGGAGGCGTACATCTCGCACACCCGGCGCAACGTCGAGAAGCTGCGCGAGGCAGCGGTCACGATTCAGCGCCAGAACGTCTCGCTGGAAGAGGCCAACGTGCTGCTCAAGGAGCGCTCCACCGAGGCGATGGAGAGCCTCTCGGCGACCGTCGACGCCCGCGACACCTACACCGCCGGTCACTCCCGGCGCGTCCGCGAGCTCTCGCTGGCGATGGGCCGCGAGCTGGGCATGTCGCAGGACGAGCTCGACGTGCTCGGGCATGCGGCCCTGTTCCACGACATCGGCAAGCTCGCGATTCCCGATGCGATTCTGCTCAAGCCCGGCAAGCTGACACCGGACGAGCGCCTGATCATGCAGGCGCACTCCGAGGAGGGCGCCCGCATCATCGGTCGCCTCGGCTTCCTCGCCGACGCGGTGCCCGCGATCCGCCACCACCACGAGCACTTCAACGGCGGCGGCTACCCGGCCGGGCTCGTGGGTGAGGAGATCCCGCTCGGCTCGCGCATCATCCACGTCGCCGACGCGCTCGACTCGATGGTCACCACGCGCGTCTACCGCAGCGCGCGCACGGCGGAGGCCGCCCTGGAGGAGCTCCATCAGGGCACCGGCAGCCAGTTCTGCCCGCGCTGCGCCGCCGCGCTGATGCGGCTCGTGACGCCCGAGAGCATTGCCGCCGCCGACCGCGGCGACACCGAGTACGTCATCGCCTGCTAGCCGACGGAGGCCCACCTGCGGTCGCCGTCTACCGGCCGCCGGCCGCCACGCCGCCGGACTACTCCGCCGGGAAGCGGCACTCCAGGCAGACGTAGCGCATCGTGCCGTCGCCGGTCGGAACCATCCCCATCGTGACACCGCAGGCCGGAGACGGCGCTCGGCAAGCGCGCTGCCCGCTGGGCGTTGCAGGTGCTGTCGCTGTGGCCCGACCCCACCGAGAGCGAGGCGCACAAGACCTGGACGCGCGCCACCCATGCCGCTCTCTCGACCTACACCGAGGACGTCTCGTTCCCCAACTTCATCGCCGAGGCGAACGCCGGCAAGGTGGCGGCTGTCGACGCGCCCGCGACCTGGGCGCGGCTGGTCGCGCTGAAGGACCGCTACGACCCGGGCAACGTGCTGCGCCACAATCACAACATTCCGCCGTCGCGACAGCCGGGCCGAGCGCGCCGCCGCCGCGCCCAGGGTGCCGACTGGAATACTAGGAGCTGATGAGCCCTCACCTTTACGGGCACGATGCCGACGAGACCGAGACGCGCGAGTGGATCGACGCCGTCGACGCGGTCGTCGGTGACGGCGGCGTCGAGCGAATGGGCTTCCTGCTCGACCGGGTGATCGCGCGCGCTCAGGCGCTCGGCGTCCCGATCCTCTCCGGCCTCAGCACGCCCTACGTCAACACGATCGCGCCCGAGGCCGAGGATGCCATCCCCGGCGACCCGGAGATCGAGCGCCGCCTGCGTGCCGTCGTCCGCTGGAATGCGATCGCGCTCGTGCTGCGGGCCAACAGCGAGTCGTCCGAGCTGGGCGGCCACATCGCCAGCTACCAGTCGGCGGAGACGCTCTACGAGGTCGGCTTCAACCACTTCTGGCGCGCGCGCAGCGCCGAGCACGGCGGCGACCTCGTCTTCATGCAGGGGCACTCGTCTCCTGGCATCTACGCGCGCGCCTTCCTGGAGGGCCGGCTGGGTGAGGAGCAGCTGCGGCGCTTCCGGCAAGAGGTGGGCGGGGGCGGCCTCTCGTCGTACCCGCACCCGTGGCTGATGCCCGACTTCTGGCAGTTCCCGACCGTGTCGATGGGCCTCGGGCCGCTGATGGCGATCTACCAGGCGCGCTTCATGAAATACCTCAGCGCCCGCGACGTGATCGCGGCAGGCGATCGCAAGGTGTGGGCGTTCATGGGTGACGGCGAGATGGACGAGCCGGAGTCGATGGGCGCCATCTCGCTGGCCGGGCGCGAGCGGCTCGACAACCTGATCTTCGTGGTCAACTGCAACCTGCAGCGCCTGGACGGCCCGGTGCGCGGCAACGGCAAGATCATCCAGGAGCTGGAGACGAACTTTCGCGGCGCCGGCTGGAACGTGATCAAGGTGATCTGGGGCTCGAACTGGGACACGCTGCTCGCCCAGGATCACGGCGGCTGGCTGCGCCGGCGCATGCAGGAGGCCGTGGACGGCGAGTACCAGTCGTTCAAGGCGCGCGACGGCGCGTACGTACGCGAGAACTTCTTCGGCAAGTACCCCGAGCTGCTCGGCATGGTGTCCGGCTGGACGGACGACGAGATCTGGGCGCTGACGCGCGGCGGGCACGACCCGCGCAAGGTCTACGCCGCCTATGCCGCCGCGTCACGCACCGAGGGCCGGCCGACGGTGATCCTCGCCAAGACGATCAAGGGCTTCGGCATGGGAACGGCCGGCGAGGGCCGCAACATCACGCACCAGCAGAAGTCGATCAAGGGGCCTGCCCGGCTCGCGATTCGCGATCGCCTCCAGCTGCCGCTCACGGACGAGCAGGCGGAGGCCGCCGCCTTCCACCGCCCGCCCGACGACGCGCCCGAGCTGGTGTACCTGCGTGAGCGCCGGGCTGCGCTCGGCGGCTCGCTACCGGCCCGCGCCGGCAAGGCCGCGCCGCTCGAGGTGCCGCCGCTCTCGTCGCTCGCCAGCGTGCTGGAGGGCAGTCACGACCGCGACAACTCGACGACGATGGCCTTCGTGCGGGTGCTCAACTCGCTCGTCCGCGACGAGCAGATCGGCAGGCGCATCGTCCCCATCGTCCCCGACGAGTCGCGGACGTTCGGCATGGAGGGGATGTTCCGGCAGCTCGGAATCTTCTCTCAGGTCGGGCAGCTCTACCAGCCCGAGGACGCCGAAGACTTCATGTTCTACCGCGAGGACGAGCACGGCCAGATCCTGCAGGAGGGCATCAACGAGGCCGGGGCGATGTCGTCATGGATCGCCGCGGCCACGTCGTACGCGAACCACGGCGAGGCGATGGTGCCGTTCTACGTCTTCTACTCGATGTTCGGCTTCCAGCGGGTCGGCGACCTGGCCTGGGCGGCGGGTGACAGCCGGGCGCGCGGCTTCCTGATCGGCGCCACCTCCGGCCGGACGACGCTCAACGGGGAGGGGCTGCAGCACGAGGACGGGCACTCGCACGTGCTCGCCTCGACGATCCCCAACTGCCGCGCCTACGACCCGACGTACGGCTACGAGCTGGCGGTGATCATCCAGGACGGGCTGCGCCGGATGCTGGCCGAGCAGGAGGACGTCTTCTACTACCTGACGGTGATGAACGAGGGCTACGCGCAGCCGGCGCTGCCTGCGGGCGCGGAGGAGGGGATCCTCGGCGGCATGTACCTGCTGCGCGAGGGTGAGGCCGCCGACGCCTCGGCGCGGCGCGTCCAGCTGCTCGGCTCGGGTGCGATCCTGCGCGAGGTGCTGGCCGGCGCGGACCTGCTCGC
>JANXXF010000470.1 GCA_025350775.1 Actinomycetes bacterium | reverse complement strand
GACCGAGCGGCAGATCCGGTAGACAATCTCGCTCGCCGGGTCGCTGTTGTCGCTGGCCGCAGCCCAGTGAACAGTCAGGGAACTGCTGGTGGCGTGATCGACCGAGGTCGCGCCGAAAAAGGTCGGCGGGTTGACGTCGAGCGATGAGCTGGCACGCGCGGCCGGCGCAGCCCGAGAGACAGTCGCCGAGAATACGCAGATCCCAAGCAACGCGAACAACCCTCCGCGGGCCCGCCGCTGCCCATTCCTGTCAACACGCGGGCTCATCTCCTCAGACCGTACTCGAATATGGAACCTCGGGTTCAAAAAATGGGCCGTGAAGGATTCGAACCTTCGACCTTGGGATTAAGAGTCCCCTGCTCTACCAACTGAGCTAACGGCCCCGGAGCGGAGCGCAGTATAGCCGCGGCCGACAGGCTGCGGACACCTACTCTTCCACGGTGAAGGTCGTCACCGTCGTCGGCAATCGCCCCCAGTTCATCAAGGCGGCGCCGCTCTCGCTCGCGCTGCGCGCCGCCGGCAGCGACGAGGTCGTCGTGCACACGGGGCAGCACTGGGACGACGAGCTGTCGGCCGTCTTCTTCAGCGAGCTGGAGCTGGCGGAGCCGCGCTACCGGCTCGACCTGCGCACCGCCGACGCCGGCCGGATGCAGCCGGCGATCGAGGAGATCCTGGCTGCCGAGCGGCCCGACTGGGTGCTGGTGTTCGGCGACACCAACTCGACGGCGGCGGGGGCGCGGGCGGCAGTCGCTGCCGGCATCCCGGTCGCCCACGTCGAGTCGGGGCTGCGCAGCGGCGACTGGGCGATGCCCGAGGAGCGCAACCGCGTCGAGGTCGACCGGCTGGCGGCGCTGCTGCTGGCGCCGGACAAGCGCTCGGCCGCGACGCTGCGAGCCGAGGGCGTCCCGGGCCGCTGCATCGTCGTCGGCGACGTGATGCTGGACGCGTGCCTCGCGCTCGCGCCGATCGCCCGCCGCCGCTCGACGATCCTCGCCCGGCTCGGGCTGGAGCCCGGCGCCTACACCGTCGTCACCGTCCACCGCGAGGCGAACACGGCCCAGCCGCGGCTCGGCCGCATCGTCGAGGGCCTGAACCGCCTACAGGGCCGCGTCCTCTTCCCCGTCCACCCCCGCACGCAGGCGGCGCTCGCGCGCGAAGGGCTTGCCCTGGCACCGCATGTCACCGTGCTGCCGCCGCTCGGCTACCTCGACCTGGCCGCGTTGGCAGCGCAGGCGCGCGTGATCGTCACCGACTCGGGCGGCCTGCAGAAGGAGGCTTACTGGTACGGCGTGCCGTGCGTCACGCTGCGCCCCTCCACCGAGTGGCCGGACACCGTCGAGGCCGGCGCCAACGTCCTCGTCGACGACGAACCGGCCCAGCTGGAGGCCGCCGTGGCCGCCGCGACGATGCCCGCCGTGCGCCCGCAGCTGTACGGCGACGGACGGGCAGCGGAACGGATTGCCGAGGCCCTCGATAACCTTCCGGCCACATGAGCCGCACAGTCGCAATCATCGGAGCGGGCTACGTCGGCCTGCCGCTCGCTCAGGTCTTCACCGAAGCGGGCAACAAGGTCATCCTGCTCGACGTCTCGGCAGAGCGTGTCGCGATGATCAATCGCGGCGAGAGCTACATCGAGGACGTCCCCTCGGAGCTGCTCGTCAAGCTCGTCGCCGCCGGCCTCGAGGCGACGACCGACTACGACCGCCTGCGCGAGGTCGAGGGCATCCTGATCGCCCTGCCCACGCCGCTGTCGAAGCAGCGCGAGCCCGACCTCTCGATCGTGCGCAGCGCCGTCGAGCTGATCGCGCCGCGCCTGCAGAAGGGCCAGCTCGTCGTGCTCGAGTCGACGACGTACCCCGGCACGACGCGCGAGATCGTCCAGCCGATCCTGGAGAAGGGCTCCGGCCTGACGGCCGGCAAGGACTTCTTCCTCGCGTTCTCGCCCGAACGAGTCGATCCCGGCCGCCTCGACTGGACGACGAAGACCGTGCCGAAGGTCGTCGGCGGCATCGACGAGGCCTCCACCGAGGCCGCGGCCGATCTCTACTCCTCCGCGATCGACACGATCCACCGGGTCTCGTCGCCAGAGGCCGCCGAGCTGACGAAGCTGCTCGAGAACATCTTCCGCTCGGTCAACATCGCGCTGATGAACGAGCTCGCGCAGCTGTGCGACCGGATGGGCATCGACATCTGGGAGGTCGTCGACGCCGCCGCCACGAAGCCGTTCGGCTACATGCGCTTCGAGCCCGGCCCCGGCCTCGGCGGTCACTGCATCCCGATCGACCCCTTCTACCTCACCTGGAAGGCACGCGAGTACGACTTCACCACCGAGTTCATCGAGCTCGCCGGCAAGGTCAACTCGGACATGCCGTACTACTGCCGCTCGCGCGTGTCGCAGGCGCTCAACCACGGCCTCGGCAAGTCGCTGAAGGACGCGAAGATCCTCGTGCTCGGCGTCGCCTACAAGGCCGACATCTCCGACATGCGCGAGTCGCCGTCGATCAAGCTGATCCAGCTGCTGCAGGGCGCCGGCGCCAAAATCTCGTACCACGACCCGCACGTGCCGGCGTTCGAGGAGCACGGGGTGAAGCTGACGTCGGTGCCGCTCGATCCACCCGCATACGACGCCGTCGTCATCGCCACGGCGCACTCTGGCATCGACTACGCGCAGCTCGTCGTGGACGCGAAGATCGTCGTCGACTTCCGCAATGCGACGGGGCGCGCAGGCGTGCGCTCCGACAAGATCTGGAAGCTGTGAGCCGGCCCCGCGTCGGCGTCGTCGGGCTCAACTACTGGGGCCCGAACCTCGCGCGCAACTTCGACGAGCTGGCCGAGCTCGCCTACGTCTGCGACCTCTCGCCCGAGCTGCTCGAGCGGTCGGCGGCGCGCTACCCGGACGCCCGCGCCACCGCCGACTACGGCGAGCTGCTGGCCGACGCCACACTCGACGCAGTCGTCGTCGCCACCTCCGTGCCGACGCACTACGCGCTCGCGAAGCAGGCGCTGCTCGCGGGCAAGCACGTGTTTGTCGAGAAGCCGCCGGCCACGCGCGCCGCCGAGATGGACGAGCTCGTCGCCCTCGCCGCCGAGCGCGACCTGACGCTGATGCCCGGGCACCTGCTGCTCTACCACCCCGGCGTGCTCAAGGTGAAGGAGCTCGTCGACGCGGGCGAGCTGGGCGACGTGCTCTGCGTCTACGGCAACCGCCAGAACCTGGGGATCATCCGCTCCAACGAGAACGCGCTGTGGTCGCTCGGCGTCCACGACCTCTCGGTGATCCTCTACCTGCTCGGCGAGGAGCCGTCCGAGGTCGTCGCCCACGGCCGTGACTTCCTGACGCCCGGCGTCGAGGACGTCGTGTTCTGCTACCTCCGCTTCCCCTCCGGCAAGATCGCGCACATGCACCTCTCGTGGCTCGACCCGCACAAGATGCGGAAGATCACCGTCGTCGGCACCGAGAAGATGGTGTGCTTCGACGACATGGAGCTGGAGCGCAAGGTGACGATCTACGAGAAGGCGCCGTGGAAGCGCGCCGAGAGCTACGGCGAGTGGCAGACGCGCTCCGGCGACATCCACATCCCCAAGATCGCGACCGACGAGCCGCTGAAGCTGGAGTGCCGGCACTTCCTCGCGCTGGTGACCGGCGAGGGCGACCGGGGCAAGGTGGCCGACGACGGCGCGATGGTCGTGCGCGCGCTCGAGAAGCTGCAGCTCTCGCTGGACGCCGCAGGAGCCGCGCGGCCGTGAGCAACTACGAGGTCGGCCAGAACGTCGTCATCTACCCCGGCACCGTGATCGGGACGGGCGCGAAGATCCTCGACAACGCCGTCGTCGGCAAGCAGCCGTCGCTGTCGCCGCGCTCCACCGCGAAGCGCGAGCCACTGCCGCCGACGGTGATCGGGCCGGGCACGATCGTCTCGACCGGCGCCATCGTCTTCGCCGGCACGACGATCGGCGCCCGCGTGATCATCGGTGACCAGGCGTGCGTGCGCGAGCGCGTCGTGGTCGGCGACGACGTCGTGATCGGGCGCGGCTCGCTCGTCGAGAACGACACGACGATCGGCGCGATGACGAAGATCCAGGCGGACGCCTACATCACGGCCTACTCGACGCTCGAGGAGCACGTGTTCATCGCGCCCTGCGTCGTCACCACGAACGACAACTACATGGGCCGCACCGAGAAGCGCCATGCCCTGATCAAGGGCCCGACTATCCGGCGCGGCGCCCGCATCGGCGGCGGCGCGATCCTGTGCCCCGGTATCGAGATCGGCGAAGAGGCGTTCGTGGGGGCCGGAGCCGTCGTGACGAAGAACGTGCCGCCGCGGGTCGTCGTCGTCGGCAGCCCGGCGCGCGTGCTGCGTGACGTGCCCGCCGACGAGCTGCTCGACCAGGCGTAGACGGGTGCCGCCGCGGACGCGGCGGGCGGCGGGCTACGGCGTGGTGCGCGAGATGCGTAGCCTGTACGGCCCCGACCCAGGCTTCGCGGCACGCACCGCCACCAGGTAGAAGCCGCCGGCCGGCGCCACCGCGACCAGGCGCTGGCTGTCGGTGAGGCCGCTTGCGAGCGAGACGAGGTAGCGCGCGGCGTTGGCCGCCGTGGTGTCGACGCTCGGCGCTGCAGCCAGCCAGAGCGAGAGCTCGGTCTGCACGCCGGCAGGCCCGTCGAGCGTCGCGAGCAGCGCCTGGCCTTTGCCCAGCCGCACCCGGTACACGTCAACCGGGTCGTCCCAGTAGTCGATCGTCGCCGCCACCGTCCGCGGCAGGCCCCACAGCGGGTACGGGACGGCGACGCCGTCGTTCGGCTCCAGGCTGTCGGCGGGCGGGGGCGGCCCGGCCAGCGAGCGCAGCGCCGCCTCGACGTCGAGGGCGCCCCAGCCCGTGAACTCGTCGCGCAGCAACGGGCAGCGGCGGCAGCCGGTGCCAGCGTTCACGTCCCTGGCCGTCCGCTCGACGATGGCGGCGGCCTGGCCGGCCGTGAGCCGGGGCCGGAGGCTCAGCACCGTCGCGATCGCGGCGGTCACCTGCGGTGCAGCGAACGACGTGCCCTCTGCCTCCCGGTACTCGCTCGGGCCGCAGCTGGAGTAGCCCTGATCGGCGCAGCCGGCGCGCGCGGCGGTGAGTGCCCGCGGAAAGGTCGAGAGGATGCCCTCGCCTGGAGCGGCAATGTCCACGAAGACGGGGTCGCGGTCGGAGAACGTCGAGATGTCGCCCTTCCGCGTCAGCGCCGCCACGCCGATCACGTGCGGGAGCGCCGCGGGATAGCTCGCGAACGGCCAGGGCGTGACGGGCGCATCGTCGGCATTGCCGGCGGCGGCGACGACGACAGCGCCGTGCCCGTTCGCGTAGCCGACGGCGGCGGCCTCGAGCTTCGAATACGTGTCGCGCTCGGGATCGCGCGGGTCGCGGAGGCCGCCGATGCTCATGTTGATGACCCGGGCGCCGCTGCCGATTGCCCAGCGGATCGCGCGCGCCTCCGACTCCGGGCTGATGGTGCCGTCCGCGCCAACGACCTTGGCCACGAGCAGCTGCGCCGGGAACGCCATGCCGGCGATGCCGACCTGGTCGTCGAGACGGGCAGCGATGACGCCGGCGACGAACGTGCCGTGACCGTCCGTGTCCTGCGCCGAGCCGCCGACAAAGCTGCGCGCGGCTGCGATGCGGCCCCGGAAGTCGGGGTGCCCGAGATCGATGCCCGAGTCGATCACGGCGACGCGGACGCCGGCAAGGGCAGGCGGCCGGGCCAGCGCCGACCAGTAGTCGAACGCGCGGTCGGCCTGGACGTACCACTGCCGGTCGAGCAGCGGGTCGGAGGGGACGAACGCAGGGCGGCGCGGGATGACCGGCTCGACCCAGGCGACGCCGGGAACGCGGGCCAGCCGACGGGGATCGCCGGCTGCGACGACGAGCGCGCGGACGGGGGCCAGGCTCTCGGCCGGGACGCCGGCGACGGCGCCGACCCGGCGGGCGACCTCGGCGAGCACGGCGCCGGGGCGGACGCCCAAGGCGTAGCGGCCCGGGAGCGGTGCGGGAGCAGCTGTACGCGCCGGGGCCAGAGCGGCCCTGGGCGCCGGCCGGGCTGCCGCCGTCGCCGCCGC
>JANXXF010000453.1 GCA_025350775.1 Actinomycetes bacterium | reverse complement strand
GCTTTCGGAGCGAGCGGGTGGGTCGACTGGCTCGCAGGCCAGGCTGGCCGCCTGGACAAGAGCCAGGCGGCACACCCGCGAAGCCCTGGAGGCCGCTCGGAGAGCGGGCTACAGGTCGCCGCAGGCCCACAGGTCGGACGCGAGGCGGCCGGACTGCGGGCCGAAGGGCGATCCGAGCGATCCGCCGGCGGCGCTCATTCTGATTCGAGCTCTTAGAGGCTTGATGTGCATGAGCCGCGGCCCCGGTTGCCGCCCTGGGCGCGGCGCCATGCCGCCTCGTCGCTCCTCGCCCGGGCCCCGGGACTGGCCTGCGGGCGCCGTGACGCCCTGGCTTGGCCCGGGACAGCCCTGCTGGGGGCGCTAATTCACATCAAGCCTCAAGGGCCGGCGCGATGATGGCCGGGCGCACCCTGCCGTTCGCGGTGCCGGCGATCGCTGTCGCCGCAGGCCTCGGCGCGCTGGCGACCGTCTCCTCGCGCGGCGTCCTCGCGCTGGTGCTGGTGGGTGCGGTGCTCGCGTTGGTGGCCCGCAGGCTGAGATCGCTCCCTGCCGTGCTTGTGCTCGCGATCGTTGCGGCTGTGCCGGCCGCTTCGGTGTCGGACACCATCGCCCGGGTGGCCGTGCTCACCGCGCTGGGAGCGCTCGCCTGGCAGGCGGCGTCGGGACGCGTCGCGCTGCGGCCGGGGCTGGCCCTCGTGCTCGTGCTCGCGTGGGGTGGGTGGGCCGTCTCGGTGGATGCCTGGGAGGGGACGATCGGCCTCGGGGTCGCCGTCGTCAGCGCAGCACTCGCCCGGCCGGCGGCAGTGGCCGGCGGTGCGTTGGTCGCGCTGGCGCTCGCGGCGCCCCTCGTGTGGATCGCAGTCGTGGTGGCGGAGGGGGCGGGCGCGCTCGCTGGCCTGCCGGTCGACACGCTGCCGGTGGCGGCAGTGCCCGGCGTCGCACTGGCTGCGGCCCTCGCCGGCGCTGCGGGGGCGCGCAGCGCGGCACTGCGCCTGGCTCTGCGCGCGTCGGCCTGCCTCTGTGTGGCGGCGGCACTGGCCGTGCCCGAGCGGGCCTCGCTCGCGCCGCTCGCCGCAGGCTGCGCGGTCGTGCTCCTCTCGCGTCGCCGTGCGTTCTTTCGCTCCGGCGGCGAGCAGGCTGCGCTCGTGCTCGGCCTCGCGGCCGCCGGGGTGGTGGGCTGGCTGCTCGGTGACCTCGGCGCCGTGACCGCGGCGCGGCCGGCGCTGCTCGCCCGTGCGGGTGGCGCACCCGACTGGACGGCGATCGGGCTCGCCGCTTCTGCGGCAACGGTGGGTGGCGCACGGCTGCTCGTGGTCGCCCGGCGGTCACTGGTGCTGGCTGCGGCAGCTCCCGCTGCACTCTCGCGCACGTTGCTCGCCGTCCTCGCGGCTCTGGTGGCGGCGGCGGCGGTCGGGGAGGGGTCGCCGGGCCGGCTCGGCTGGGTGCTTGCCGGCCTCGTGGTCGCGGCCGGCGCGGTGCGGCTGCGCCTGCCGGGTGCGCCGGCCCTGGGTGTCGACCCTGCCGAGGCCGTCGACCCTAGCGACGTGCCCGCCTATCATCTCGCTGTGCGCGAACAGCTTCTCCAGGATCGCGAGCAGCGGCTCGCGCGGCAGCGCGAGGAGGTCGCCGCGCACCTGGCGGAGCTCGACCGCCGCCGCCGGGAGCTCGACGAGCTGGAGGCTGTCGCCCCACCGCCGCGGGAGCCGGCTGCGACAGTGGAGACCGTCGCGCCCGAGCCGGTCGCGGCGACCGCTGGCCTGGCTGCGTCCGCGCTCGCGTCCGCGCCCGTACCCGTGTCGCTGGAGGCCGAGGCAGGCCTCTCCGATCGGCTCGAGCGGATCGAGGCGCGGCTCGCCGAGGTCGAGGCGCGCGAGCGTGCCCTCGAGCTCCGCGAGTCGGAGGTCTCGGCGCGTGAGGCGGCTGCGGCGGCGGTGCCCACGCCTGCTGCCGCGGCTCCCCCCGCCCCGGTTGCCGCTAGGCCTACGGCGCCGGTGGCGCCTCAGCTGCTCCGGCCCGACTCGGAGCTCACCGGCGAGGCGGTCGCGCCGCCCGCCCCGCCCGCCCCGCCCGCCTCGCCCGCGCCGCCCGCCGCCACCGCTGCCCCGCTCACGCTCGCCGCGCTCGAGCGCCTGGTCGCGTCACGCGGCGACGACTTTCCCGGGCGGGTCGACGAGTGGCGGGCCTACCTGCACTACCTGCGCGACTTCTCCGATGTCCACGGCCGCGTCGGGCCTGGCTT
This sequence comes from Actinomycetes bacterium, assembly GCA_025350775.1. Classification (GTDB taxonomy): domain Bacteria; phylum Actinomycetota; class Thermoleophilia; order Gaiellales; family Gaiellaceae; genus CANFDS01. The sequence goes on along the minus strand of JANXXF010000453.1, from coordinate 999 downwards.
CGACTGGCTGATCGCCGACGTCTTCGCCGACCTGCTCGAGCCGCACCCCGGTCCCTGAGTCGGCGTCCGGGGTAGGATCGGTCGACGATGGCCGCCCACGACGATCCGCGCGAAGCAGCGCCCCGCCTGGGCCGGGTCGGCGTGTGGAGCTTCGACATCGCTCTGCTGCCCATAGCAGAGGTGCGGGCCGCGGTGGAGCGCATCGACGAGCTCGGCTACGGCGCCCTCTGGTACCCGGAGGTGCCGTTCGGCTGCGAGTCGATCAGCCAGGCGGCGCTGCTCCTGGCCTGGAGCGAGCGCATCGCAGTCGCGAGCGGTATCGCCAATATCCATGCGCGCGACGCTGTTGCCGCGGCGAACGGCGCGCGTGGGCTCGGCGAGGCGTACCCGGGCCGCTTCCTGCTCGGCCTCGGCGTCAGCCACGCGCCGTCGGTGGTCTTGCGAGGTGGCGACTACGGCCGGCCGCTCTCGCTGATGCGCGGGTATCTCGACGCCATGGACGCCGCGCAGTTCCTCCCCGGCCCCTTTGCGCCGCCGCGCGTGCTCGCCGCGCTCGCGCCGAGGATGCTCGAGCTGGCCGCTGCGCGCTCGCTCGGCTCGCACACATACTTCGTCCCGCCGGAGCACACCGCCGCGGCCCGGGCCGCGCTCGGCGTCGGGCCGCTGCTGCTGGTCGAGCAGGCCGTGGTGCTCGACCCGGATGCGTCCAGCGCCAGGGCGCTCGCCCGCGAGCACATGGCGCCGTACCTCGAGCTGCCGAACTACCGCAACAACCTGCTCCGGCTCGGCTTCGGCGAGGAGGATGTCGACCACGGTGGCAGCGACCGCGTGGTTGATGCAGTCGTGGCGCACGGCGATGTCGATTCGATCCGCGCGCGTGTCGCGGAGCACTTCGCCGCCGGCGCCGACCACGTCGCCATCCAGCTCCTGCATCCGGCCGGCAGCGGCTTCCCACTGGACGGTCTCAGCGAGCTGGCGCCCGCTCTCCTTTAGAGCTCG
>JANXXF010000434.1 GCA_025350775.1 Actinomycetes bacterium | reverse complement strand
CTTCGAGCCCGGCGATCGCGCCCTCCAGCGCAACGGCGTCGCGCACGTCGGCAACGGCGAGCTCGGCGGCGCCTGCGGGCGTCTCGTCGGGGAGGCGCAGGTCGACGACTCCGACCCGCCAGCCTCGCTCGGCGAGCAGGGTGACGCAGCCGGCCCCGATCCCGGAGCCGCCGCCGACGACGATGACGGTGCGTGGTGCTCTCATAGCCCTGGCAGCACCCTAACCGGCGCCGTGGCCGCGCGTGCGGAGAGCCCCAGCCCAAAGGCGACGACTGCCTCGGCCAGGCGGGCGCGTTCGGGCGCGGTCGCGGCGAGCAGATCGGCGGCGAGGGTGGGGACGGTCGAGCGGGCGCCCCCGCCTGGCGCGGCGGCGCCGGTGCCGTCGGAGCACCCTGCGTCGACGGCGCCGACATCGCACCTGTCCAGCACGAAGCCGTCGATCGCCTCACCCCAGAGCCTCGCGACACCCGCGGCCGTGTGCTCGACGCCGCGCGCCGCCAGCAGGAGGCCTCGCACCCGGTACCGACCGGCCTCCGCCTGCGTGCGCGGGGGCAGCGCGGCCACCGTCGGCGAGAGGGCGACCACGCGCCGCGCCGCCGCCACCGCCCCGGCGATCTCCGGCGCGGCGAGCAACGGCAACAGACTCATGACGGGGCTCGACGGGCCGAGTAGCACGAGGTCGGCGTTGCGAATGGCGGCGACCGCCTCGGCTGCGGCGCGCGGCGCTGCCGGCACCACCCGGATCCCCAGCGGGCGCCGTGCCGCGTGCTCTCTCACGAGCCACTCCTGCAGGGGCAGCGCCTCGGCCCCGGCGGCAGCGCCGGCGACGCCGGGCGCCTCGACCAGCACCTGCGTCTCGCAGCGCTCCGCCGTCGCCGGCACGACGAGCGCCTCCACCCCCAGCCGCTCGCGCAGCCGCGCGGCCACCTCGGCCCGCCCCGCGCCGGCGTCCAGCCACCCCGCCCGCTCGCAACAGAGCCCCAGGTCGCGGTCGCCCACACGGAACCAGGCGCCGGTCACGCCCGCGGCGCTCGCCGCGTCCGCCGCCGTGAAGCCCTCGCCGCGGATGCCCCAGCCGCGCTCCTCGTCGAAGAGCCCCGCCAGCGCGTACATCACCGCGTCGAAGTCGGGCCACACCTCGCCGCCCAGCAGGCGCACGTCGTCGCCGGGGTTCGTCACCACCGAGACGGCGCCCGCGCCGAGCGCCGCGACGAGGCCCGGCGCGAACCGGGCCCCGCCGAAGCCGCCGGAGAGGAGACAGACCTTGCCGGTCAGCGCCGCGCGCTAGCGCACTGCTTCGAGGATGTGCACCGACATCGCGGCCGAGTCGTCGTCGAGCCAGCCGCCGCCGTTCTGCGTGAGCGCGAGCCGCGCGCCCGGCACCTGCCGTGCGCCGGCCTGGCCACGCAGCTGCCACGTCGCCTCGCAGATCTGGGCGATGCCGGTGGCGCCGATCGGGTGCCCCTTCGAGAGCAGGCCGCCGCTCGTGTTCACGGGGCGCTTGCCGCCGAGATTCGCCTCGCCCGACCGCAGCAGCGCGGGCCCTTCTCCCGGCTTCGCCAGCCCGATGTACTCGTAGATCATCAGCTCGGCCGGCGCGGCGGCGTCGTGCACCTCGACACACGAGAGATCCTCCGGCCCGACGCCCGCCAGCTCGTACGCCATCTTGGCGGCGCGCCCGGCCGAGCCTGCGGTCGGGTCGTTCTCGTCGTGGTTGTTGCCCGAGACGAGGGTCGAAGCAAGGATCTTCACGCCGTTCGCGCCGAGCCTCCGCATCGCCTCCTCGGACGCGATGATCACCGCGGCGGCGCCGTCGGAGATCGGCGAGCACATGCGCAGCGTCAGAGGCCACACGACCTCGCGATCGGCGAGCACCTCGTCCACGGTGAGCTCGGCGCCGTACTGCGCGCGCGGGTTGAGCGCGCCGTTGTGCTGGTTCTTGACGACGACGCCCGCGAAGTCCTCGGGGGTGGCGCCGGAGCGCTCCATGTAGGCCTTCGTCCACTGCGCGTAGAGGTCCATGAAGTACGAGCGCGGCTTGCCGCCGTCGGTGCCCTCGGACGCGGCCTGGGCGGCCTCGGCGGTCGCTTCGACGTCGACGGCGGTGCCGATCGCGGCCATGCCGACCCTCTTGTCCCGGTGCGTCAGCTTCTCGGCGCCAAGGCACAGCACGATGTCGTGGATGCCGGTCGCCACCGCCTGCCAGCCGAGGTGCAGCGCCGTCGAGGCCGACGCGCAGGCGTTTTCGACGTTGAAGATGGGGATCGCTTGGATGCCGACAGGGCGCAGCAGCACCTGGCCGCGGATCATCTCCTGGCCGATGACGAGACCCGCCACGGCGTTGCCGACATAGGCCGCCTCGACCTGGTCGGGCGTCAGGCCTGCATCCTGCAGGGCGTCGAGCACGGCGGCCCCTGAGAGCTCTTTGAGACTGGTCTCCAGCGCCTTCTCGAACTTCGTCATGCCTGCGCCGATCACGTAGACGTCGCGCATCTCCTACCTCCTCGCAGCGGACGCGTCGGGGCGCCGCCATGTGCCGGGGGTGACCCCTTCTGCTTTCAGAAGAGCGTACTGAACACGGTGCGTGCCGGTCTTCGGCAGAGTCTCGCGGAACTCGACGTAGCCGGGGATCGCGTAGTCCGCCATGCGGCCGCTGCAGAACTCGATCAGCTCCTCGGGCGTCGCCTCGTAGCCGGGCCGCAGCACCACGACGAGCTTCACGTCGTCCTCGCCCAGCTCCGACGCTACGGCGTGTGCTGCGCTCTCGGCCACCGCGGGATGACTGTTGACGACGTTCTCGATCTCCCAGGCGGAGATGTTCTCGCCGCGCCGCCGCATCGACTCCTTCTTGCGGCCACGGTAGGTGTAGTAGCCGCGCTCGTCGCTGCTCGCCAGGTCGCCGGTATGGAACCAGCCGCCGCGGTAGGCGAGCTCCGTCGCCTCGGGGTTGTTGTGGTAGTGGGTGAGCCGTCCGCCCGGGTGCTGCATGACGAGCTCGCCGACCGCGCCGGCAGGCGCATCGGCATCGCCGTCGTCGACGACGCGGAACTCGGTGGCGCCCAGCACGCGGCCCATCGCCCCGGGGATGCCCTCGTCATTGATCAGGTAGCCGGGATAGTCGACGAGGCCGTAGAACTCGAGCAGGCGCACGCCGAAGCGGCTCTGGAACTCGTCCCAGGCCCAGCCGGGGCAGGCCGCCGAGGCGCACAGCCGTGCAGGGTTGTCGGCGTCGTTCGGGCGCTCGGGCTGCTTGAGCAGGATCGGGATGATCGCGCCGAGCGCCGTGAACATGACGGCGTCGTGCCGGCGGATGTCGTCCCAGAAGCGTGAGGCCGAAAACCGTTCGCCCAGCGCGAGCGTCCAGTCGTTCCAGATGGCGCCCATCGCCGACAGGATCAGCGCGTTGCCGTGGAAGAGCGGCAGGCAGGTGTACACCGTCTCGCCCTTCGCAATGCCGAACATGCCGAGCAGCTGGTGCAGATGCGACATGTCGTAGCCCTCGGCGACGACGCCCTTCGGCGGCCCGGTGGTGCCCGACGTGTACATGATGCCGAGGCCCGAGCGGGCGCCGGTCGGCATCTCCGGCGGCAGCGACGAGGCGCCCAGCAGCCGCTCCCAGCTCTCCTCGCCACGGACGGCGAGGCGCACCTGCGGGATGTCGCCGGCGATGAGGTCAACGAACGGGCGCAGCGGCGCGTCGACGACGAGGGCGGCCGCGCCGGAATCGCGCAGGATGTGCGACAGCGCCGCCCCGCGCTGGGCGACGTTGACCGGCACCGGGGCGGCCCCGGAAGCGAGGATGCCGTAGTACGCAAACAGGTACTCGGGCGAGTTGGGGAGCATGATCGCCACGCGGTCGCCCGGCGCGACGCCGAGCTCGCGCAGCCCGTTCGCCACCCGGAAGGTCGACTCGGCCGTCTCGCTCCAGCTGATGACGCGCTCGCCGAAGCGAAGGTACGCGGAATGCGGGTGCTCGCGCACCCGCTGCTCCAGCAGGTCGATGATCGCGGGGCGGGCCACGCGGCTAGGTGAGGATCGGCGGCTGGATGGGGATGCCGTTGTGGATGAAGAACGAGCGGATGACGTTGCCCTGCGGCCGCCCGCCGTGCTCCTCCTCGAACTCCTCGATCTGCTCGACGTAGCGGCGGCGCGTCTTGCCCTTGAGCTTGAACTGCCCCCCCTGCACCAGGCTCAGGCAGTCCCCGATCATCTCGTCGGGGGTGCGATCGACCCGGCCCACGAACTCGACGAGCAGCGCGAGCTTGCGCTCCTGCTCGGTCATCTTCGAGGAGCGGATCCAGCGCTGCACGGTCTCGTACGACGTGATCTCGGGCATGGCTACTCCTCCACCAGGCCGAAGGCCCGCGAGATGTACTTGAGCTCGGCGGCGCGCCACGGGTAGGGGGCTTCCTTCTGCAGCAGGCGGCGGCGCTTCAGCTCGGCCGTCACCTCGGGCGTCCGCTCGAACGGCGTCTCGAAGTTGCCCCAGAAGTAGTCGTCCTCGAGCGGCGGGCGGGGGCGCTGGCCGCCGGCACGCATGTCCTCGGCCGGGTAGCCGACGAGGATCATCCACACCGGGTGGAAGTGCTCCGGCACCTTGAAGTTGTCCTTCACGGCGTCGGCGACGAACGACTTGCAGCAGGCGCCAAGGCCGAGGTTGGTGATCATCAGCAGCATGTTCGCGATCGCCTGAGCCGCCTCGACCGAGCCGATCCAGGTGCGGTTGAACTCGTCCTTCGAGAGCGGTGTCAGGATCGTCTCGCCGACGACCCGGTTGATGAACTCCCGATCGTGGGAGGTCATCACCAGCGCGCCCTCGTAGCCCTTGAGGTAGCCCTCGAGCCAGATGATCGACTCGATGTCGAGGTGGTTGGTCGGCTCGTCGAGCAGCAGCGCGTCCGGCCGCATCAGGAGGATGCGCGCCAGCGCCACGCGCATCTTCCAGCCGCCGGAGAGGGCGCCCACGTCGCCGTCCATCATGGCCTGGCTGAAGCCGAGACCGGCGAGGATCTCCCGCGCGCGCGCCTCGAGAGCGTAGCCGCCGAGCTCCTCGAAGCGGGCCTGGACATGGCCGAAGCGCTCGATGATTTCGTCGAGCTCGTCCATCCGCTCCGGGTCGGCCATGGCGTGCTCGAGCTCGTGGAGCTCGGCCGCGACGTCGGAGACGGGGCCGGCGCCGTTCATGGTCTCGGCGACGACGCTCTTGCCCGTCATCTCGCCGACATCCTGGCTGAAGTAGCCGATGGTCACGCCGCGATCGACCG